>NZ_JBEAKW010000042.1:0-130032 GCF_040065795.1 Klebsiella sp. JB_Kp004
GAATGACTGTCCACGACGCTATACCCAAAAGAAAGCGGCTTATCGGTCAGTTTCAACTATCTCTATAAAACCTCTCGACGAAGGTGTTTATTTTTAATTTCAGTCGGTTGTAAATCAGGTTTGTAGAATATCCACTTTTAAACAGTTTTTTGGCTGCTTTAAACACCGGATTCGTTAATACTGTCACGCTACGATGTTTTATTGTCTATCCGTTAGTCTCCATTCCCTGATTTGCAGCGGTCATCATTCAGCTTAATGGATAGCAGGTTTATAGGTTATCCAGACAGGAGTGATAGACGTGAAAAATGTAGTATTATTCCCGCAGCTCAAATCGGCAATAGCCTGGCTTATCGGTCATGGTGAAACAATTATGCAGTTTGCCTGGAATATCGTGGCAGCGCTGATTATTCTTTTTGTCGGGCGAATGCTTGCAAAAGTCCTCGCTAAAGCCTTCGAGAAAATTCTCTTACGACGCAACGTCGATGCGACAATCGTTCATTTCTTTGCTGCGCTCGTTCGTTATATTACGATGGCTTTTGCGATAATCGCCGCATTAGGTCGGGTAGGGATTGAGACGTCGTCCATCATCGCGGTTATTGGCGCGGCAGGGCTGGCAATTGGTCTGGCGCTGCAAGGTTCGCTTTCTAACTTTGCCGCTGGTGTTCTGTTAGTCACTTTACGTCCTTTTCGGGCCGGCAATTTTGTACAGGTCGGCGCGATTTCTGGTATGGTGCAGTCCGTACATGTTTTTTCAACAACGCTACTAACCGTTGATAATAAAGAAGTTATTATTCCAAATGGTAAAGTCATCGCCGACAGTATTGTGAATTATTCCTGCCATCCTTTTCGGCGAATCGATCTGACCCTCGGCGTGGCCAGCGAGACTAAAATTGTGCAGGTTAAGCAGGTCATTCAGGCTATCATTGATAGTGAAAAGCGAATCGATCAATCTCGTGGTACTACGGTTCGTCTGCTTGAAATGATGCCGGGCACACTTAACTTCACTGTTCGTGTCTGGGTGAAAAATAGCGAATATTGGGAGACTTATTTTGATTTTCTTGAAGCGATTAAAGAAGCGCTCGATGAACATCAGATCACCCTCGCCGCGCAACGGATGGATATTAATTTAACCTCCTCGTCGTTATCGGACCTAAAAAAATAAACAATGTGGATGTTTAGCTTATAGATCATTTGATCTATGAATGTATTCAACCCCTTTTACAATTATGTTCATGCTTTTTTACACATCGCCATTATTGTTCAGGGAATAATAGTGCGTCTTATCATGACGCACTTATACAGGATAATAAAATGACAAAAGTATCACGAGCTATATTATTGACCGCCGCCGTTGCAGGTTTTTCGCTGGCGGCGCAGGCCGCGGAAGTGACTGCGCCAGCACCCGCTAAGGACCCTATCGTCCAGCACTTAAAACTGACTCCCGATCAGGTGAGCAAAATTAACAGCCTGCATCAGCAAATGGAAAAAAACGTTGAGCAGATTTCACAGCAAGACATTAAAGATGGCGCGCTGATTAACGTGATTGATTCCGGTAAATGGAATGAGAAAGCGGTGAAGGATCAGCTGGCGGCATTCAGTAAAATTGATCAACAGGTACGTTATTATCGCGTGAAGTACTATTTTGATGTGAATCAGGTACTGACGCCGGAGCAGCGCACCCAGGTGAAAAAAGATCTTGCCGACGCGCTGAGTGAATAATGCCATCAGCCCCTTTCGGGGCCGGTATTAGCGGCAGGCCATCAACGATAGCCGAATAATCCATGCTGCAGTTTCAGGCGAGACTTTCTTCATCCCGCAGGCGAATCTCCGCCTCGGCGACGATGGCTTCCAGTTCGCTAAGCATCTCATCATAACCAAAGCTGACGACGCCGACGGTTTCCGGCGGCGTCGGGGCTAGCGGCGTCGGAGACGCCTTTTTTCTGTTTTTTTTCTTACTCACTGACAGACTCCATCCCTTCCGTTGTTACACCGGTAAATCTATCAGCAAAGCGCGCAGCGGCGTATCGGCGACGAGGGTAATGTTAGCTTCGTCACGAATAAATGCCCCATCACCACAGGTGAGAGCCTGTTTGGGTTGTTCCTGCGCGACGGCATGGACGGTGCCGTGGATCGACTGCAGGTAGGCGCGCGGGCCATGCAATTGCACGTTGATCTGCTCCCCTTTTTCCAGCGCGATGTGATAGACCCAGGCCTGCTGGCGAAGCTGGAGGCTATTATTCCCCCCATCCGGTGAGGCCAGCAGCTGTAGCGGCGCGTTGGCGACCTCGATTTTCTGCTGCAGCGGGTTTTCCCGCTGCGGGCAGGCATCGAGCCATAGCTGCATTCGCGTTAACGACTGCTCTTTGCTCAGATTGTGCTCGCTATAGCTCACGCCAGGCTGAGTGGCGATAATCAACGCGTCGCCGGCCCTGGCCTGCAGGTGATTGCCGTCGCTGTCGCGATACTCCGCTTCGCCTTCCAGAATCAGGTTCAGGATATCGACCTTGGGATACGTTCTGGCCTGGAACGAGGCCCCGGGGGCCAGCACTTCCTGATTGAGAACGCGTAAGGACGCGAAGCCCAGTAATTTTGGGTCGAAGTAGTGGCCAAAGGAGAAGGTGTAGCGGGCCTGCAGCCAGCCGAAGTCTGCTTGTCCGCATTGTTTGGCTGTTCGGGTAGTAATCATGTTCTTGACCTCTCTTTACACTAAATCAATGGTAAAGGTATGGACGCTGTATTGTTAGCCAGATATTCTGCCCGGTATGTTCAAATTTCCTGAATGAGAAAGCGATGGCTAAAGAGAGAGCATTAACGCTGGAAGCGTTACGCGTGATGGATGCGATCGATCGTCGCGGGAGCTTCGCTGCCGCGGCTGATGAGCTGGGACGCGTGCCTTCCGCCCTGAGCTACACCATGCAAAAACTGGAGGAAGAGCTGGACGTGGTGCTGTTTGACCGCTCAGGTCATCGCACAAAGTTCACCAACGTCGGGCGTATGCTGCTGGAGCGCGGTCGCGTGCTGCTCGAGGCGGCGGACAAGCTCACCACCGATGCCGAAGCCCTGTCTCGCGGCTGGGAAACTCACCTGACGATCGTCACCGAAGCGCTGGTGCCCACGCCGGATCTGTTTCCGCTGATTGAGAAACTGGCGACCAAGTCCAACACCCAGCTGTCGATTATCACCGAGGTGCTGGCCGGCGCCTGGGAGCGGCTGGAGCAGGGGCGGGCGGATATCGTTGTCGCGCCGGATATGCATTTTCGTTCTTCCTCGGAGATTAACTCGCGCAAACTCTATTCGGTGCTCAGCGTGTACGTCGCGGCGCCGGACCACCCGATCCACCAGGAGCCTGAACCGCTCTCCGAGGTCACCCGCGTCAAATACCGTGGCGTCGCGGTGGCGGATACCGCGCGCGAGCGGCCCGTTCTCACCGTTCAGCTGCTGGATAAACAGCCGCGCTTAACGGTGAGCACCATTGAAGATAAGCGTCAGGCGCTGCTGGCCGGATTAGGCGTGGCGACCATGCCCTATCCGCTGGTGGAGAAGGATATTGCTGAAGGACGCTTGCGGGTGGTCAGTCCGGAATATACCAATGAAATTGACATTATCATGGCCTGGCGACGGGACAGCATGGGCGAAGCGAAGTCCTGGTGCCTGCGTGAGATCCCTAAGCTGTTTGCCGGCAGATAGTCGAGGACACTCCTCCCGCTAGCGGGAGGAGCAGGAAGATCAGTAGGAAAAGGGTTTTGGATCGGGCCCGAATCGGTTGTTGCCTTCCGTTCCGCGCTGGCAGTTAAAGATCAGGATCACCAGCCAGCCGATGACCGGGATCAACAGCAGCAGCAGCCACCATGCCGAACGGTCGGTGTCGTGCAGACGCCGAAACTGCACCGCCCACCACGGTAAAAAGACCAGTATGCCATAGATGGTCGTCAGAATGCCTTCGCCGCCCGCCCGCTGCCAGCCCAGCATTTTATCGATGATGCTCAATACGCCGGTCAGGATGAGGTTGACCAGAATAAACATCCAGTACTCTTTGCGCCGCGCACGGCCGCCAAATCCTATATAGTTTTTTAATACCTTGAGATACCAGTCCATTTCTATGCCTCAATTAACCGTCAATCACTTGTTTTTTAAGCGATCGCAATAAGAATAGACGTGAATGAATGGTGGGTAAATATCTGTTTTCTGAATTATTGGGCGCCATCACTGGCGCCCGACGGATCAACGGAAGCGCTGGTCGCGACCGTGTGGTTCGCTGAGATCCTGCTGCGGCCCAATGGAGATGATGCCGGTAGGGTTAATGGTTTTATGGCTGCGGTAATAGTGGTGACGAATATGCGGAAAGCTCACCGTCTCCGCGATACCCGGCATCTGGTAGATGTCGCGCAGGAAGCCGTAGAGATTGAGATAATCGCTGATGCGTCGTTTGTCGCATTTAAAATGGGTCACATACACCGGGTCGAAGCGTACCAGCGTCGTCCACAGGCGAATATCCGCTTCCGTCAGCTGATTGCCCGTCAGGTAACGATGCTGACCGAGGATCTGCTCCAGCCGCTCCAGCGAGGTAAACACCTCATCCACCGCTTCGTCGTAAGCCTGCTGACTGGTGGCAAAGCCAGCTTTATACACGCCGTTATTGACGTTGTCATAGATCCAGCCGTTCAGTTCATCGATTTTTTCCCGCAGCGCCGGCGGGTAGTAATCCCCGGCTCTGGCGCCCAGGCCATCGAAGGCGGTATTAAACATACGGATGATTTCTGCCGACTCATTGCTGACGATGGTCTGCTGTTTTTTATCCCATAGTACCGGGACGGTGACGCGACCGGTGTAGCGCGGGTCGGCGTGCAGATACAGCTGATAGAGAAAATCGTGCTGATAAAGGGTGTCACCGGTGGCTTCCGGGAAGCTGTCGTCAAAAGTCCAGCCGTTTTCCAGCATCAGCGGATTGACCACGGAGACAGGGAGAAAAGGCTCCAGTCCTTTCAGCTTACGCATAATTAACGTGCGATGCGCCCACGGGCAGGCGAGAGAAACGTACAGATGATAGCGATCTTTTTCCGCCGCAAATCCCCCTTCACCACTCGGTCCGGCCGCGCCATCGGCGGTGAGCCAGTTACGGAAGGCGGAAACGGAACGCTTAAAACGCCCACCGGTGGATTTTGTGTCATACCAGGTATCCTGCCAGACGCCGTCGACTAATTGGCCCATCTTTATTCCTCCTTCAGACTTCAGATAGCAAAAGCGAGGAGTGGCCTCCTCGCTTTTTCATTCATTCAGTATAGTGCGCTTACCATTTCTTATTCAGTACACGGTCGATACTGAAGGCGCCCGGTCCGGTAATGGCCAGCAGCAGGTAACCGCCAGCGATGGTCAGGTTTTTCATGAACATCAGGGAGTTCACGCCTTCCGCAAAGTTGCTGTGGAACAGGAACGCGGTCAACAGCGTAAAGCCTGCGGTGAACAGCGCGGTGGTCCGGGTCAGGAAACCGAACAGAATCGCCAGTCCGCCGCCGAATTCAAGGAGAATGGTCAGCGGCAGCAGCGCACCCGGTACGCCCATGGCTTCCATATACTGCTGGGTTCCCGCATAACCGGTGATTTTGCCCCATCCTGCAGTGATAAACAGAATCGGCATCAGAATGCGCGCTACCAGTACACCAACATCTTCTAATTTTTTCATTTCTTACTCCAGAAAACCCAAAGGGCGGCGGTTTTGTTTTTTAGCGCAATCCCGCGTAGTTACGCGGTGTTGCTGTCGATGGAGAGGATAGTAGCGAGGCGGAGAGGGAATTGTTAGCAAGGAAAACTGTAGATCTAGTTCAAAGTTTCTGAGTAATCGGTAAGAGGGGGCGAAAAATGCCACAACGCGATAGGTCACGACCGGCGCTGGTAAAGGCCTGGCCGGGCGGAATGGCATGGGATCAGAGGGCTGGCTGACCGCGGATGGCGGCCAGGGGGCAAGTTTTTACGCACGGCGTTGCGTATCGAGCGAGGAAGTGGCAGAGCGGGGCGCCGGGAAAAGCGCCCGCGCTCCGGGCGGCTAACGAACTGCCGACTGGCGCAGGATCCCGCGGACCAGCCGCCAGGTACTCCATAAACCCAGTCCGCGTTTGGTCCAGCGCATCAAAAAATGCGGGTGTCGGACGGACCACACGGCCATCAGACCGCTGCCCACCATCAGCCACGAACGTAAACTAAGCAGCGTATGCCAGCCGCGGTCTAAGGGCGCAGTCGCTTCCAGCCAGTGGCGGCGACAGGCGCTCAGCTCCAGCCGTTGCTGCTGGATCTGGCGCAGCAGCTGCGCCTTTTGCCGTTCACGCTCCTGTCGGCCATTCATGGTTTATCTTCCTCCAGAAGGGCACGGTCGTTCTCCAGCTCTCTTCGCGTCAGGCGCAGCAGCGTGGAGCGTCGCGCCTTACGTAAGGTAAGGATACCGACAATCGCGGCGGCGAGAAGCAGCACGACGGTGGTGGCGATCATGACGTGCAGGCGGTACTGAGCGTCAACGGCCCAGATAACCAGCACCAGCAGACTCATGAGGCCAAACGCGGCAAACAGCAGCGTCAGTCCGGTCATGATCAGCAGCTGGAAGAGGTTGGCTTTCTCCTCCTCCAGCTCCACGACGACCAGGCGCAGCCGTGTTTCCACCATTTCGACCAGCAGCGTAACGATACGCTGGCCAATGGAGAAGACGCGCTGACCCGGCCCCTGCGTGTGTTGAGTATTCGCCATAATCAGCGACGCGACAGCAGGACACCCAGCACCAGCCCGACGGCGGCGCCAATCCCGACCCCTGTCCACGGATTTTCGCGAACATAATCATCCGCTCGCGCGGCGGTCTCACGAGTTTGACGCAGAATCGCTTCGCTGGTCTCACCCAGACGGGCGCGGCTCTCTTTCAGCGCGCTCTCGGCTTTACTGCGCAGTTTACCCATCTCTTCTTTCGACTTGTCCGCCGAGGAATTCAGTACTTCCTCCAGGGTGTCCGCCAGCGTTTTCAGTTCTGCACGAAGGTCGTCAGTCACATTCTCTTTAGCCATGTCGTTCTCCTGTAGCGTGGTCCGTATTGCGAAAGTTAATAGTGATTAGTAATCCCGAGACTCCAGCGTTTTCAACTCCTGTTGCGCTTCATTGAGTTTATGCTGGCGTTTGTTGATTTTGTCCGCATCGCCTTTCTTCCGGGCTTCCTGCAGATCGCGCTGACGTTCAGCGATCTCTTCCCGCTGTTTGGCAATTTTTTGCTGATGATCGGCTTTGAGTTTACTGTCGCTGCAGTTCTCCCGTACCTGGCGTAGCGCGGTATTTAGCCCATCAATGCGACTTTGATTGTGATGCTTTTCGGCATAGCTGATCTCTCGTTGAATATCCTGCTCTTTTTCCTGGCAGGGAGAGGCGGCTATGGCGCTGGCGCTAAGTGAAGACAGGGCCAGAAGCAGAGCGATGCGGTGTTTCATGGATAGTACCTTCCATTGTCTTAGGGGATACCCGGAGGATAAACCCGTTCCCGTTGGTAAACGTGAATGCGTTGATTCACGCAGGTTTAAGCATAGTAACAAATGCGGGAAACCACCAGACTGCGTTGAAAACGCAGTCTGACGGCCGTTTACCCGAGCCGATGCGGCGCGTCGCGCAGGCGGGATAACCAGGCGGTAGGCGAGTTATCGTCTTCCAGCAAGGCGATAATATAACCATGAGGCAGAGCGCGGCCGAGAACCTCTTTCGCCGCCGCGCCCTGGGCGGTGGAATCAAACTTAATCAGCAGGCCATCCTTTTGCGGCGTAATGCTCTTGAAGCGGATACCGTTGGCGTCGAGGTGATGCCAGACGGAGAAACCATCCGGCATACTGACGCCCTGGCCAACCGGACGGATCGCCAGCGTGGCCTCTTGCTGCTGCACCGCCAGCCATAGCCAGAACAGCGCGCAGAGCAGAAGAGAGCCACCCAGCAGCCAGCTGAGCTGGCGCAGGGAAGGGCGTTTTATGACCATCATTAGCCCCGGCTTCTGTATTTTTTCTTCCACAGCACCACCAGCGAGCCGACCAGTCCGAAGACCAACAGCGCAACCGGCAGGAGCATCAGGCAGGACATCAGCTGATCTTCATACTTAAGGAATACCGGGGTTTTGCCCAGCAGATAGCCCAGCGAGGTCAGGATGAGCACCCACAGCAGGCCGCTCATCCAGTTAAAGAACTGAAAGCGGGCGTTATTGAGGCCGGAAAGCCCGGCGATGGTCGGCAGCAGCGTGCGCACGAAGGCGATGAAGCGGCCGATCAGCAGCGCGGAGAGTCCATGTTTATGAAACAGGTGATGCGCGCGCTGATGATAGTGAGAGGGCAGATGCGACAGCCAGTTTTGCACGATCCGCGTATTGCCCAGCCAACGCCCCTGGATGTAGCTCAGCCAGCAGCCGAGGCTGGCGGCGGCGGTGAGCAGCAGCAACGTTTCCGGAAAGCCCATCGCCCCTTTGGCGATCAGCACGCCCACGAGCACAAGCAGGCTGTCCCCCGGCAAAAACGCGGCAGGCAGTAACCCGTTCTCAAGGAACAAAATCATAAACAAGACAAAATACAGCATGCCAATCATGGAGGGATTCGCGAGCGTTTCGTAATCCTGAGCCCACAAGGCATTCAATAACTGGGTTAATAGTTCCATTCACGATTCCTGGTACATCGGTTAACGGCACGTCTGAGCGCGCGGCATGTAGGGCGACAAGATTTTTATGAGATTATGGTCGCTGCTTCGGCGCTCTGAACGCTTCCCTGTAAAAAATTGAAGTAAGTCGATACCTACTCCCAGAACGGCAAAATGCATCTAATTGTAACAAATCACCTGACTTTCCGTCAGAGAAATTGCAAGGTGTTGCTCGTTGATTTTGCTGATTGCGGCGATGGGAGGCGAGAGGATTTACACAGGCTGACACTATATATGTTTTGCTTACCCCAGCCGGCATGGGGAACAGGCGCGCAGGGGCTGCGCGCCGGGGGGATAAAGGCTTATTTCGCGCCGTTGGCCGCTGTATCGAGATGAACCACCGGGTTTTCGGCAAATAAGTAGCGATCGGCATTAAATTCAAAGTCGTCGCTGGTTTCGTTAAACAGCATTTGCTTGGTATTTTCCAGATGCTGCCACATCGCCAGTTTGGCGGCGTTCGGATCTTTACGCAGCAGAGCCTTCAGGATCTGATCGTGGTCGTCGCACCAGTTATCGACGGTGCGCAGGTCGATATGCTCATGCAGCTTTTTCCAGTACGGGTTATGCACGCGCTGGGTCCACATTTTTTCCACGATCGCCGCCAGGGCGCTATTCTGCGTGGCCAGCGCCACCTGGACGTGAAACTGCAGATCCCATTCGGAGTCGCGGAAACACTTCTCGTTGCGCGCTTTCTCCTGAATCTCCATCAGCTTCATGATGTCCTGCTTGGTCACCTGAGTGGCCGCGAATTCGGCGATATTGCTTTCAATAAGCTGCCGCGCCTGCAGCAGCTCAAAGGGGCCATAGTTGGCGAACTCCAGGCTTTCATCGGCCACCTGCTGGTATTTCGGATGGTTGGAGATGACGTGAATGCCCGACCCTTTGCGGACTTCGACATAGCCTTCCACTTCCAGCATGATAATGGCTTCACGAACCACAGTGCGGCTAACGTTTTTTTCATCGGCGATAAAGCGCTCGGCGGGCAGCTTATCCCCTACAAGGTAGACACCTTGTTCGATGCGCGTCTTCAGCTCAGCGGCAAGTTGCTGATAAAGACGGCGTGGTTCAATGATTTCCATATTCGCTCCCGCAAGATGGCGACAATATTCGATTTGTTATACCACTTTTACGCGATTTCCACCACTGGCAGGGATGAAAAAGCCGCCTGAGAAGGCGGCTTGGCAGGCGATCACCTCAGCATAAGCGTCTCTAACTCTGGGTGGCCGGTTTGCGGCTGCTAAGCGGCGTCGTGTCATCGTCAGCCGGTTTGTTTTTCAGCACCGTCCAGATGACCAGCGCGCCCAGCAGATCAAAGACCGCCAGTACCGCAAACAGCGGGCTGAAGCCGATGGTGTCTGCCAGCGCGCCGACGACCAGAGCGAACATGGTGCTCGCCAGCCAGGCGGCCATCCCGGTCAGACCGTTGGCGGTAGCGACTTCGTTACGGCCAAAGACGTCGGAAGAGAGGGTAATCAGCGCCCCGGACAGCGCCTGGTGAGCAAACCCGCCGATGCACAGCAGGGCAATCGCCACGTACGGGCTGGTGAACAGGCCGATCATCCCCGGGCCAATCATCAGCAGGGCGCCCATGGTGACCACCATTTTTCGCGACACGATCAGGTTGACGCCGAACCAGCGCTGGAACAGCGGCGGCAGGTATCCACCGACGATGCAGCCGAGGTCGGCGAACAGCATCGGCATCCAGGCAAACATCGCGATCTCTTTCAGGTTAAAGCCGTAAACCTTAAACATGAACAGCGGGATCCAGGCGTTAAAGGTCCCCCAGGCCGGCTCGGCGAGGAAGCGCGGCAGGGCGATACCCCAGAACTGACGGTTGCGCAGGATCTCCCACGGCGACATTTTCTTCGCATTATTGGTCTGGTGTTGAGACTCCTGGCCGCCAATGATGTAGTCGCGTTCTTCGTCAGATAATTTCTTCTGGTCGCGCGGGTGTTTGTAGAAGATCAGCCAGGCGATGGCCCAGGCGAAGCTCAGAACCCCGGAGATAATGAACGCCATCTGCCAGCTGTGCATGACGATCGCCCACACCACCAGCGGCGGCGCGATCATGGCGCCGATAGAGGAACCTACGTTGAAGTAGCCCACCGCGATAGAGCGCTCTTTTGCCGGGAACCATTCGGAGCTGGCTTTCAGCCCGGCGGGGATCATCGCCGCTTCCGCCGCGCCCACCGCGCCGCGGGCCAGCGCCAGGCCGCCCCAGCTGCCGGCGAGGGCGGTCGAGCCGCAGAATATCGCCCAGGCGATAGCGAAGAAGGCATAGCCGACTTTAGTCCCCAGAATATCAAGAACATAACCTGCGACAGGCTGCATGACGGTATAGGCAGCGGAATAGGCTGCAATGATATAGGAGTACTGTTGGGTCGAGATGTGTAACTCTTCCATCAGCGTCGGCGCGGCCGCCGCCACGGTGTTACGGGTCAGGTAGCCCAGCACGGTGCCCAGCGTCACCAGTGCGATCATGTACCAACGTAACCCTTTAATTTTACGCATGTAAACCTCATCGTCTGTAATTTCTCCGCACCAGGTGCGGCCTCTCCTGACGGCGATACGCGGTCGGGAAAGCGAAACGGAGGGTTCAGGAGGGCGGTCCCCTCTGGCCCGAACCTTACCATCAGTTGTTATGTAAAAAGTCGGTATCCATTCCGTATAAGCCGATGCCATAAACACCGGTAAAGCATTCCGTCGGTTTATATGTTGCGACGGCAGAAAGATAACTTGTCATACAACTTTAAAAGTTGAGTGCTGTCACAAAAGCGGGAAAGTTAGTGTGGTCTTTATGATTGGCGAAGAAAGCCAGATACGGCGCGCTCTGGCGAGATGTTTGCCGCGCGCAGGCGGTTTTTTTTATCAGCGTTTATTGATCTAACTCACGAAAAACAGTTCGGTCTGTAGAAATTGGTGTGATAACTTTGTCAGCATTGTAGTCAATCATCTGAAAGGCTCCCGCTCCGGAGCGAAGAGGACACACGAATGACACCGTTTATGACCGAAGATTTTCTACTCGATAGCGAATTTGCCCGCCGCCTGTACCACGATTACGCCAAAGATCAGCCTATTTTCGACTACCATTGCCACCTTCCGCCGCAGCAGGTTGCCGAAAATTACCGTTTCAAAAATCTGTATGACATCTGGCTGAAAGGCGATCACTATAAATGGCGCGCAATGCGCACCAACGGCGTGCCGGAGCGTCTGTGTACCGGTGATGCCTCCGATCGCGAGAAATTTGACGCCTGGGCAGCCACCGTGCCTCACACGATTGGCAACCCGTTATACCACTGGACCCATTTAGAGCTGCGTCGCCCATTTGGTATTACAGGTAAGCTGCTGTCGCCTTCCACCGCCGATGAGATCTGGGACCAGTGCAATGCGTTACTGGCCCAGGACGCCTTCTCCGCCCGCGGGATCATGAAGCAGATGAATGTGAAGATGGTTGGCACCACCGACGATCCGATTGATTCCCTGGAACACCATGCGGTTGTCGCTAAAGACACTTCATTTGATATCAAGGTGTTGCCGAGCTGGCGCCCGGATAAAGCGTTCAACATCGAGCAGGCGACCTTCAATGACTATATGGCTAAGCTGGGTGAAGTGTCGGACACCGATATTCGCCGTTTTGCGGACCTGCAAAGCGCGCTGACCAAACGTCTGGACCACTTTGCCGCTCACGGTTGCAAAGTCTCCGACCACGCCCTGGACGTGGTGCTGTTTGCGGAAGCGACTGACGCCGAGCTGGACGCCATTCTGGCGCGTCGCCTGGCTGGCGAAACCCTCAGCGAACGCGAAGTGGCGCAGTTCAAAACCGCGGTGCTGGTGTTCCTCGGCGCAGAGTATGCCCGTCGCGGCTGGGTGCAGCAGTACCACATCGGCGCGTTGCGCAATAACAACCTGCGTCAGTTCAAACTGTTAGGCCCGGACGTTGGCTTTGACTCGATCAACGATCGTCCGATGGCTGAAGAGCTGTCTAAGCTGCTGAGCAAGCAGAACGAAGAGAACCTGCTGCCGAAAACCATTCTCTACTGCCTGAACCCGCGCGATAACGAAGTGCTGGGCACCATGATCGGTAACTTCCAGGGCGAAGGGATGCCGGGCAAGATGCAGTTCGGCTCCGGCTGGTGGTTCAACGATCAGAAAGACGGCATGGAGCGGCAGATGACCCAGCTGGCGCAGCTCGGCCTGCTGAGCCGCTTTGTCGGAATGCTGACCGACAGCCGCAGCTTCCTCTCCTACACCCGCCACGAATACTTCCGTCGTATTCTGTGCCAGATGATCGGCCGTTGGGTGGCCGCCGGCGAAGCGCCTGCGGATATCGCGCTGCTGGGCGAGATGGTGAAAAACATTTGCTTTAACAATGCGCGTGACTATTTCGCCATTGAACTGAACTAAGACCAGAGGTCGGTTGATATGCAATACATCAAAATCCATTCGCAGGATAACGTCGCGGTCGCGCTGGCGGATATGACGGCCGGTAGCGTGGTGACGATCGACAATGACCCGGTCACCCTCGGTCAGGATATCGTTCGCGGACATAAGTTTGCACTGCGCGCTATCGCGAAAGGGGAAAACGTCGTTAAGTATGGGTTGCCGATTGGCCATGCGCTGGCGGATATCGCGCCGGGCGAGCATGTCCATGCGCACAATACGCGCACCAATCTCAGCGACCTTGACGCGTATCGCTATCAACCGGAGCAGGTTGCCCAACCGCCGCAGCCAGCGGATCGCGAAGTGCAGATTTATCGTCGCGCCAATGGCGACGTCGGGGTGCGCAATGAGCTATGGATCCTGCCGACCGTCGGCTGCGTCAACGCCATGGCCCGTCAGATGCAGAACCGTTTTCTGAAAGAGGCGAACGGCGCCGAAGATATCGATGGGGTGCATCTCTTCAGCCATACCTACGGTTGCTCACAGCTCGGGGACGACCACATCAACACCCGCACCATGTTGCAGAATATGGTCCGCCATCCGAACGCCGGAGCGGTGCTGGTGGTGGGCCTTGGCTGTGAAAACAACCAGGTGGATGCTTTTCGCGAAACGCTGGGCGAGTATGATCCGCAGCGCGTGCACTTTATGGTTTGTCAGCATCAGGACGATGAAGTGGAGGCGGGGGTGGCGCATCTCCACCAGCTGTATGACGTGATGCGTCAGGATAAACGTCAGCCGGGCAAGCTGAGCGAGCTGAAGTTTGGCCTCGAGTGCGGTGGGTCGGACGGCCTGTCCGGCATCACCGCTAACCCGATGCTGGGGCGTTTCTCAGACTATGTGATCGCCAACGGCGGCACCACCGTGCTGACCGAAGTGCCGGAGATGTTCGGCGCCGAACAGCTGCTGATGAGCCACTGCCGCGACGAAGCGACCTTCGACAAGCTGGTGACCATGGTCAATGACTTTAAGCAGTACTTTATCGCTCACGACCAGCCTATTTACGAAAACCCTTCGCCGGGCAACAAGGCCGGGGGGATCACCACCCTCGAAGATAAGTCGCTGGGCTGTACCCAGAAAGCGGGCTCCAGCCAGGTAGTGGATGTCCTGCGCTACGGCGAGCGTCTGAAGGTACATGGTCTGAACTTGCTGAGCGCGCCGGGCAATGATGCCGTCGCCACCAGCGCGCTGGCCGGCGCCGGCTGCCATATGGTGCTGTTCAGCACCGGCCGCGGCACGCCGTACGGCGGCTTTGTGCCGACGGTGAAGATCGCCACCAACAGCGAGCTGGCGGCAAAGAAAAAGCACTGGATCGACTTCGATGCCGGACAGCTGATCCACGGCAAAGCGATGCCGCAGCTGCTGGAGGAGTTCGTGGACACCATTGTGGCTTTCGCCAACGGCAAACCGACCTGTAATGAGCAGAATGACTTCCGCGAGCTGGCCATCTTTAAAAGCGGTGTTACCCTGTAAAGGCGCATTCATATTGGCGCCCGGGCGGCGTTGATCGCGCATTGGCCTGATAGCGCAGCGTCATCGGGTAAGCAACAGCGGCGTTTCAGCCTGTGAAGCGCCGTTTGTTTTTTTCTCTCAGGGAGCTTTCATGACCGCATATTGGCTGGCCCAGGGGGTCGGCGTCATCGCCTTTCTTATCGGCATTACCACCTTTATCAACCGCGACGAACGTCGCTTCAGGCTTCAGCTGGCGGTCTATAGCGGCGTTATCGGCGTCCATTTCTTCCTGATGGGCGCCGCGCCTGCCGGGATGAGCGCCGGGCTTAATGCGCTCCGCACGGTCATTTCCCTGCGCACCCGCAGCCTTTGGGTGATGACGATCTTTATCCTTCTGACGCTGATCCTCGGCCTTGGCAAGCTGCAGCATGCTATGGAGCTGCTGCCGATTATTGGCACTGTCGCCAGCACCTGGGCGCTGTTTCGCTGTAAAGGGCTGACCGTCCGCTGCGTGATGTGGTGCTCCACCGCCTGCTGGGTGACGCATAACCTGTGGCTGGGTTCCATCGGCGGGACGCTGATTGAAGGCAGCTTCCTGATCGTCAACGGCCTGAATATTATTCGCTTCCGCCGGATGCAAAAGCGGGGTATCGATCCGTTCAGGGTTGAAAACGCGGTGCAGGAAGAGAGCCCCTCCGCGCGGTAGCGGAGGGGAAAGGCATTAGCTACGCAGGGCGTTTTTCGCCAGCTGGTCGTCTTCCGCCATGCAGGCGGCGGCGGTAAACAGGGCGTCGGTGGAGGAGTTCAGCGCGGTTTCGCAAGAATCCTGCAGCACCCCGATAATAAAGCCGACGGCAACCACCTGCATCGCCACATCGTTCGGAATACCAAACATATTACAGGCCAGCGGGATCAGCAGCAGCGAACCGCCCGCCACGCCGGAGGCGCCGCAGGCGCACAGCGAAGCGACCACGCTCAGCAACAGCGCCGTAGGCAGATCCACCGGAATATTCAGCGTATGGACCGCCGCCAGCGTCAGCACGGTGATCGTGATTGCCGCGCCCGCCATATTGATGGTTGCCCCCAGCGGAATGGAGACCGAATAGGTATCGCGATCCAGGTTCAGTTTCTCACACAGCGCCATATTCACCGGAATATTAGCGGCGGAGCTGCGGGTGAAAAACGCGTAGACGCCGCTTTCGCGCAGGCAGGTCAGCACCAGCGGATAGGGGTTGCGGCGGAGCTTCCAGAACACCAGCAGCGGATTAATCACCAGCGCCACCAGCAGCATACAGCCCACCAGCACCAGCAGCAGCTGGGCGTAACCCCACAGGGTTTCAAAACCGGTGGTTGCCAGGGTGGAAGAGACCAGACCGAAGATCCCCAGCGGCGCAAAGCGGATCACCACTTTAACGATAAAGGTCACCGCGTGGGAGACATCGTTGATCAGGTTTTTAGTGGTGTCGTTACCGTGACGCAGGGCGAAGCCAAGGCCCACCGCCCACACCAGAATACCGATATAGTTGGCGTTCAGCAGGGCGTCGATCGGGTTGGACACCATGCTCATTAGCAGGCCGCGCAGCACCTCAACAATCCCCGACGGCGGCGTGATGCTGTCGGCGGCGGTGGTTAAGTGCAGGGTCGAGGGAAAGACAAAACTGAACAACACCGCGGTCAGCGCCGCGCTGAAGGTGCCCAGCAGATAGAGAAACAGAATGGGGCGGATACTGGTTTTTTGTCCGTGCTGATGGTTGGCGATCGAGGCCATGACGAGCATCAATACCAGCACCGGCGCTACCGCCTTCAACGCGCCGACGAACAGGGTCCCCAGCAGGCCGACGGCGATGGCCGCAGGCTTAGAGACCAGCGCCAGCAGCACGCCAAGTACCAGGCCGACTAAAATTTGTTTCACCAGGCTGCCTTGTGCCAGGCGGGAAAGCCACCCTGATGAGGGAGTGCGTGTGGTCATAATTCATTCCTTCCAGTGATGTAGCAAGCCATCCCAGCTACGTATTATTTGTTACGTTTATGTCAGGATGTAAGTATATGTTTGCATAGTCGAGTATACGGAAAGAATGACGGGCGGGAAGCGCAAAATACTGTGATTTTAATCTGGATCTTATTTTTTAACTATGTAGCAACATAATTGTGACATGAGCAGGCATTATCGTTACGAGAAGGTTTGCTATAGCCGATTACCGCGCCGCCAGCGGGGGCCGACGGCGCGCCAGGCAGGTTACTCAGGCAGTTTGCGCTGCTTGTCGTGCTGCTTGTTGACCCAGGCGTTAATCAACAGCGTGACGGTCAGGATACCACCCACGACCCCCAGCGAGATGGCGACCGGGATATGGTAGAAATCGACGATCAGCATCTTCACGCCAATAAACACCAGGATCACCGACAGGCCATATTTGAGCATCGAGAAGCGCTCAGCGACCCCCGCCAGCAGGAAGTACATGGCGCGCAGGCCGAGAATGGCAAACAGGTTCGAGGTCAGCACGATAAACGGGTCGGTGGTGACCGCAAAGATCGCCGGGATACTGTCGACGGCGAATATCACATCGCTCAGCTCGACCAGAATCAACACCAGCAGCAGCGGCGTGGCGAACAGCACCCCGTTTTTACGGGTGAAGAAGCGCTCGCTCTCGATTTTATCGGTCATTCGCAGATGGCTGCGGATCCAGCGCACCAGCGGTTTGTCGCCGATGCCGGAATCGTCCTCTTTCGCCAGCGCCATCTTCACGCCGGTAAACAGCAGGAAGGCGCCGAAGACGTACAGCAGCCAGTCGAACTGGGAGATAAGCCAGCTGCCGGCGAAGATCATAATGGTGCGCAGAACAATCGCCCCGAGGACGCCATACACCAGCACCCGGCGCTGCAGAGCAGGCGGCACGGCGAAGTAGCTGAACAGCATCAGCCAGACGAAGACGTTATCGACCGCCAGCGCTTTTTCAATCAGATAGCCGGTGAGGAAGGCCAGGGCCTGCGGATCGGCGACGGCGCGGCCCTGGGTTTGCACCAGATACCACCAGAACGCGGCGTTAAACAACAGAGAAAGTGTGACCCAGAGGATAGACCAGCCAGCGGCCTGCTTCATGGTCATGCTATGCGAACCGCGTCGTCCCTGAAGCAGCAGGTCGATCGCCAACATGATCGCGACGACGACAGCGAATCCACCCCATAGCAACGGCGTGCCGACAGTATTCATTTGATATTCCTTACATAAAAACAAAAACGGCTGACGTCGGAAGACGGCAGCCGCTGCGCTTTTATGCATAGACCTCGCCTTCCGGCAAGGTCTCACTTACAACAACCAAAGTTCATCGCGATGGGCTTTGGTAATTGCCCGGCGACCGGATGCGGTGTTACACGCATCGTAATGACGATCGACCGGCAAGGAAGTTACTCCCCTTTGCTCGTAACAAAATATGTCACGAGGCGGTTTTCGTCAATGGCGGCCAGACGGGCCTTTACACTCTTTTACGCCAGCGGCTGCGTATCGGCCGGGAAGATCA
The DNA here is from genome assembly GCF_040065795.1 of Klebsiella sp. JB_Kp004. Taxonomy (NCBI): domain Bacteria; kingdom Pseudomonadati; phylum Pseudomonadota; class Gammaproteobacteria; order Enterobacterales; family Enterobacteriaceae; genus Klebsiella; species Klebsiella sp. JB_Kp004. The sequence continues at coordinate 18,096 of NZ_JBEAKW010000042.1, forward strand.
CCCCAGTCTGGCGACGAATTTCGCTCGACAGTTTCGCCGTGATACGGCTCACTGCCAGGCCCGGATGGTCGACATCCTCTGTTTCCACCAGCCGCGCGAAGGTCTCCGCCTCATACAGCATAGTATTGATATGCTGCGGCTGCGTCAGGTCCTGGGCTTTGCCGCCGCGCGGCACAAACGCCAGCTTCTGGCACTCGGAGATTTTTTCGATCACTAATACGCCGTCTTCGCCCTGAATTTCACTGGGGATCGCCGAGTCGCTCACCTTGGAATGATGCAGCGTCACGTCGAAGTCGCCGTAGCTCAGCACCACGGTGCCCTGGGCGTCCACGCCGCTGTCCAGCAGGCTGGCGGTGGCATGAACGGCCCGCGGTTCGCCCCACAGCGCCACAGCGGACGCCAGGCAATAGAAGCCGATATCCATAATCGAACCGTTGGAGAACGCCGGATTAAAGGTGTTGGGGTTTTCGCCGTCGAGATAGCGCTGGTAGCGCGAAGAGTACTGGCAGTAGTTAATGAAGGCTTTACGCAGTTTACCCACTTTGCCGAGGGTTTCCTTCAGCAGCAGAAAGTTGGGCAGGCTGGCGGTTTTGAAGGCTTCAAACAGCACCACGTTGTTGGCTTTCGCCACCGCGATGGCCGCCTCGACCTCCTGCAGATTCGACGCCAGCGGTTTTTCGCAAATGACGTGCTTTTTGTGGCTCAGGAACAGCCGCGTCTGCGGGAAGTGCAGGGAGTTCGGGCTGGCGATATATACCGCGTCAATGGCGTCGCTTTGCGCCAGCGACTCCAGCGAGGTAAACAGATGCTCGACCAGATAGTCATTGGCGAAGGCTTGTGCCTGTTCGAGGCTGCGGGAGTAGATGGCGGTAAGTTTATATTTGCCGGTTTCATGGGCGGCATCGACAAACTGCTTAGTGATCCAGTTTGTGCCAACAACTGCGAAACGTATCATAAACGGTGACGAACTCCATTAAAGGGAACCTGTCGTCACTCTATCATGCCCCCATGACAAAACCAGTGCGTGACTACGCAGAACGATTTAACGAAAGGTGCGTCAGCCACAGGCGGGTGTCGAACTCCAGCTGATGGTACTGCGGCTCCATATGGCAGCACAGCTGGTAGAAGGCTTTGTTGTGCTCCTTCTCTTTCAGATGCGCCAGTTCATGGACCACGATCATCCGCAAAAAGTCCTCCGGCGCGTCGCGAAATACCGTCGCCACGCGGATCTCCGCTTTGGCTTTCAGCTTGCCGCCCTGAACGCGGGAAATGGCGGTATGCAGGCCGAGCGCATTGTTCAGCACGTGGATCTTACTGTCATACATCACTTTGTTGATCGGCGCCGCGCCGCGCAGAAAGCGGTTTTTCAAATCCTGGGTGTACTGATATAGCGCTTTATCGCTGTTAACGTCGTGCCCATGCGGATAGCGCTTTTGCAGCACCTCTCCAAGGCGGTTTTGCTCGATTAACGTGGTCACCTGCGCCAGCAGCGATTCAGGATAGCCCTGTAAATAAATGAGTTTTGTCATCGTCTTATCATTATGTCTGTCAGGAGGGCAGTTCAGCCACGGTCATGGTAAAGACCAGCGGCGCGGGTCCCGCATTCCGGTACCCATGCTCTGTTTCGGTACGGGCCACCGCGGATTCCCCGGCCGCCACCGTGCGGCAGGTCTCGCCAAGCGTCAGCGTCAGCGCGCCGGCTTCCACGTGCAGCAGCTCGAAGGTCGTCGCCGGATGGCCGGGCGAGGTAAAGGCTTCGCCGGGCTGCATCTCCCAGCGCCACAGCTCTATCATATTCGGCCCGGCGGTGCCGGCGAGGAGCCTGGCGCTGCCCCCCAGCGGCCCTTGCCAGAGGGTGGGGATCTGCTCGGCGGGAATAATATGCAACGCGGGTTCGCTAGCCACATTGACAATATCCGCCACCGAGACGCCCAGCGCGGCGGCGAGTTTGCAGAGGATCGCAATGCTGGGGTTGGCGGCCTCTTTTTCCATCTCGACCAGCATGCCTTTGCTGATGCTGGCCCGGCGCGACAGCTCGTCCAGCGACATTTTTTTCGCTTTACGGTAGGCCTTCAGCCGCGTGGCGACGGCGCGACTTACCTGGTCGACATCAGATCCTGAATCGGTCGTTATATTGACTTTTACGTTCATTGGTCACTATGATGAAACAAATTGGTCATTACAGGATTATCGAATGCGTAGCGTAACGCCGTCAATCGAATCTGCGGTCAGCCGCCTGGCGCCGGGCTTTCGGGCATTAAGTATTGTGGTGGAGAGCGCGCCGGTGGCCAATCCCGCCGTCGCGGAACAGGCGCTGGCCGAGGCCTGCCTGGCGGTGCAGCAGGATGATGTGCCCTGGGCGCAAGCGCACCTGGCGGCATGGGATGAAGCGTTCAGCGCCTTCGGCGCGAAGGCGAAACGTACCCCCTGTTCGGCGCAGGCGCTGCGCAAGCGGGTGCTGAAAGAGGGGAGCCTGCCGGCCATCGATCCGGTGGTGGATATCTACAACGCGATCAGCATTCGCTATGCCATCCCGGTCGGTGGGGAAAATCTGGCCGCCTACCGTGGCGAACCGCGGCTGGCCATTGCCCGCGGCGATGAGCCATTCGATACGCTGAAATCGGCAGAGCCGGTGGTGGAATATCCGGAGCCGGGCGAAGTCATCTGGCGGGATGATATAGGCGTAACCTGCCGACGCTGGAACTGGCGGCAGGGCGTACGTACCCGGCTGGACAGCGGCGCGCAGACGATGTGGTTTATTCTCGAAAGCCTGCCGGCGATGCCGTTGTCGGCCCTGCATGAGGCGGGAGAGCGGCTGGTAGGCTATCTGCAGCAGCTGATGCCCGGCGCCCGCGCCTCGATAACGCTGCTGCGAGCCGATGACGAGAGCGATCTACGCTGAGCGGCGATGATCAGCGATCTCTCTTCAACTGGACAGGATTTGCGTATAAACTCGCGGGTTTTACTATTCCGGAGGCGGAGAGGCGATGAGCCAGGCAGAGTTAAACGGTGAGTTATTCACATTAGAGCGGTTCCCACCTAACGCTGAAGAAGAAGCGCTTCAGGCGTGGGAAGCGGCGGATGAATATCTGCTGCAACAGGTGAATGACGTCGACGGCCTGACGCTCATCTTCAACGACGGCTTCGGCGCGCTCGCCTGCGCGCTGGCGGAACGCAACCCGGTGAGCATCAACGACTCCTTTATCTCCGAGCTGGCGACCCGCCACAACCTGCGGATGAACGGCATTGATGAAGAGAGTGTGCGTTTTCAGGATAGCCTGAGCCCGCTGCCGGCCGCGCCGGCGCTGGTGCTGATTAAGGTGCCAAAGCAGCTGGCGCTGCTGGAACAGCAGCTGCGCGCCCTGCGCGCAGTGGTGACGCCGGAAACCCGCATTATCGCCGCGGCGAAAGCGCGCGATGTGCATAACTCGACGCTGGCGCTGTTTGAAAAGATCCTCGGCACCACCACCACCTCGCTGGCGTGGAAAAAAGCGCGTCTGATCCACTGCGTTTTCACCGCCCCTGAGCTTGCCGATGCGCCGCAAACCTACAGCTGGAAGCTGGACGGCACGCCGTGGACCATCCACAACCATGCCAACGTCTTTGCCCGCAGCGGTCTGGATATCGGCGCGCGCTTCTTCCTGCAGCATTTACCGTCTGATTTAGAAGGCGAGATCGCCGATCTCGGCTGCGGCAACGGGGTGATAGGCCTGCAGGCGCTGGCGCAGAACCCCAATGCCCGCGTGATGTTCACCGATGAGTCGCACATGGCGGTGGCTTCCAGCCGGTTGAACGTTGAGCACAACCTGCCGGACGATATTGACCGTTGTGAATTTATGGTCAACAACTCGCTCTCCGGCATTGAGCCGGACCGCTTTACGGCGATCCTGTGCAATCCGCCGTTCCACCAGCAGCACGCCATTACCGACCATATCGCATGGCAGATGTTTAACGACGCCCGCCGCAGCCTGAAATACGGCGGCGAGCTGTACGTTGTCGGCAACCGTCATCTCGACTACTTCCGTAAGCTGAAGCGCGCTTTTGGTAACTGCACGACGATTGCGACGAACAATAAGTTTGTCATTTTGAAAGCAACGAAGGTGCGTAAACAGCGCTGATCCGTGTGGCTATTTCCCCGGCTTGCGGCTGTCGCCTTAGCCGGGCTACCGACTGTCGCTTTAGCCGGGCTACCGTTCGGGATTATCGTGGTAGCCCGGGGAAGGCGCATCGCGCCGCCCCCGGGACACGGCTAAATCGCCAGGGCCAGCTTCGTGCCCTGGGCAATCGCCCGGCGCGCATCCAGCTCCGCCGCCACGTCGCAGCCGCCGATCAAATGCACCGTTTTTCCCGCCGCGCGCAGCGGATCCGCCAGTTCACGGCGCGGCTCCTGACCGGCGCAGATCACGACATGATCCACCGCCAGCAGCTGGCGCTCGCCGCCGATCGTCACGTGTAATCCCTCATTATCGATCTTCTCATAGCTGACCGCCGGGATCATTTTCACGCCGCGCGCCAGCAGCGTGGCGCGGTGGATCCAGCCGGTGGTTTTGCCGAGCCCGTCGCCCGGTTTGCTCGCCTTGCGCTGCAGCATCACAATCTGTCGCGGGCTTTGACTCAGCTGCGGGCCTTCAGGACGCAGCCCGCCCGCCGTCCGCAGGCTGGTATCGATACCCCATTCGCGACAGAACTCGCCGATATCCTGGCTGGTGGCCACCCCCGACTGGCTTAAATACATCGCGGTGTCGAAGCCGATGCCGCCGCAGCCGATAATCGCCACCTTCGCGCCAACCGACGCTTTATCGCGTAAGACATCCAGGTAGCTGAGCACCTTGGGATGATCGATCCCTATGATCGCCGGCAGACGCGGGGCGATGCCGGTGGCGAGGATCGTCTCATCGAACGCCAGCAGATCGTCTGCCGTGACGCGGGTGTTCAGACGTAGATCGACGCCGTTAAGATCGAGCATTCTACGGTAGTAGCGCAGGGTTTCATGAAACTCCTCTTTGCCGGGGATCTGTTTGGCGATATTAAACTGGCCGCCGATCTCCGGGAGGGCATCGAACAACGTGACGTGATGACCGCGGGCGGCGGCGTTAACCGCGAAGGCCAGACCGGCAGGCCCGGCGCCGACCACCGCCAGCCGCTTAGGGGCGTTGGCAGGCAGGACCGGCATCAGGGTTTCATGGCAGGCGCGCGGGTTGACCAGACAGGAGGTGACTTTGCCGACGAAGATCCGATCGAGACACGCCTGGTTGCAGCCGATGCAGGTGTTGATCTCATCGGCGCGATCGCTCTGCGCTTTCGACATAAATTCGGCATCGGCAAGGAACGGGCGGGCCATTGAGACCATGTCGGCATCGCCGCGGGCGAGGATCGCCTCCGCGACCTGCGGATCGTTGATGCGGTTGGTGGTGATCAGCGGGATCGACACCGCGCCCTTCAGTTTGCGGGTGACCCAGCTAAAGGCGCCGCGCGGTACCGGAGTGGCGATGGTCGGAATGCGCGCTTCGTGCCAGCCGATGCCGGTGTTGATGATCGTCGCCCCCGCCGCCTCGATGGCTTTGGCCAGCGCGGTGACTTCCGCCAGCGTGCTGCCGTCGTTAACCAGATCGAGCATCGACAGACGGTAGATGATAATGAAATCGTGACCGGCGCGCTGGCGCACGGCCTTGACTACTTCAACGGCGAAACGCATCCGGCGCGCGTAATCGCCGCCCCATTGATCGTTGCGTTGGTTAGTGCGCGCGGCGAGGAATTCGTTAATCAGATAGCCCTCAGAGCCCATCACCTCCACGCCGTCATAGCCTGCTTCCCGCGCCAGCTGGGCGCAGTGGGCAAAATCATCGATCAGCGTGAGGATCTCGTCGTGGCTCAGCTCATGAGGGGTGAACCGGTTAATCGGCGCCTGCAGAGGAGAGGGGGCGACCAGCGCGGGCTGGTAGCTGTAGCGCCCGGTGTGCAGGATCTGCAGGGCGATTTTACCGCCTTCCTGATGTACCGCATCGGTGATCTGGCGATGATGCGCCAGATGGCTGACATCGTTGAGTACCGCGCCGCCGGCCATGGTCACCCCGGACGGGGCGGGCGCGATGCCGCCGGTGACGATCAGCGCCACGCCGTGCCGCGCGCGCTCGGCGTAAAAGGCCGCTAACCGTTGCGCGCCGTCGGGCAGTTCTTCCAGACCGGTATGCATGGAGCCCATCAACACGCGGTTTTTGAGGGTGGTGAAGCCCAGCTCAAGCGGGGCGAAAAGCGACGGATAGCGGCTCATAATGGCTTCCAATGTAAAATTATTGTTATGTGGTCGGATGAGTTACTAATTTAGCCGTCGTGGAGAAAAAGGGAAAAGGGGAGTGCGGTGATTGTGATGGGATTCAAAGAACGGCGAAGCGTTGCCCCTCACCCCGGTCCTCTCCCAAAGGGAGAGGGGCGAGCGGGCACTGAAAATCAGGCTTCGCGCCGAACGGTTCCCTCTCCCGCCGGGAGAGGATTAGGGTGAGGGGGAAGACACAGCGCGCTGGCGGCGTTCGAGGCCCGGCGCCTGCCACATCGACGTTGTCAGCCCGCTATCGACAAGACCAAGCTGATCGGCATATACCGACTGCCATTTACTCATCATCTCCTGATACAGCTCGCGATGCTGCGGATTAGGGGTGAACTCGCGGTGCCAGCTCACTAACTTTTCTCCGGCGCTGGCCATGTCGCCGTACAGCCCGGCGCCAGCGCCGGCGGCGATGGCGCAGCCGAGGGCGGTGGCTTCGCGGACCACCGGCACCCGCACCGGCAGGCCGGTGACGTCGCTGAGGATCTGGCTCCACAGCGCTCCCTTCGAGCCGCCGCCGGCAAACACCAGGCTATCGAAAGTCACCCCGGAAAACTGCGATATCTGCGCCAGGTTGCAGGCGGAGACAATCGCCGCGTTCTCCTCCAGGGCGCGGAACAGAGTGGCTTTATTGCACTTCTCCGGATCGATGGAGAGGTTAATAAACGACGGCGCGGCGTGGTACCACTGCTTAAAGTGCATGGCGTCGGAAAAAATAGGCATCACGCCGTGGGAACCGGCGGGTACGCGGCTGGCCATCTCCTCCAGCAGCGAATAGGCATCGACGCCGAGGCGCTCGGCAATCAGCTTTTCTTCAGCGCAGAAGGCGTCGCGGAACCAGCGCATGGTCAGGCCGGTAAAAAAGCTGATGGACTCCGCCTGCGCCATGCCGGGAATGACGTGAGGGTTAACGCGAATATTCATCTGCGGGTCGGTGCGCACCTGCGGTAGATTCACCACCTGCTGCCAGAAGGTGCCGCCGAGCACTGCGCTTTGTCCGGCGCGCACCACCCCGAGCCCCAGGCAGCCGAGCTGCACGTCGCCGCCGCCCATCACCACCGGCGTCCCGGCGCGCAGGCCGCTCTGCTGGGCCGCCGCTTCGGTGACGGCGCCCAGCAGCGTGCCGGTCTCTTTCACCGGCGACAGCATATCGGCGCGCAGCCCGGCCATATCCAGCAGCGCCGGACGCCAGTCGCGGCTGAACAGATCGAGCATGCCGGTGGTGCCCGCGTTTGACGGGTCGACCGCCAGCTCGCCGGAAAGCTTCGCCGCCAGCCAGTCGCTGATCATGGTGATGGTCGCCGCCTTGCGGTAGATATCGGGCCGATGGTGCGCCAGCCACAGCAGGCGCGGCATCGCGCTGAGCGCCAGCGTTTGCCCGGAGACCTCGTACACCTCGGATTCAAAACGATAGTCGTGGATCTCTTTAAGCTCCGCGACTTCGCGGCTGGCGCGGGCATCAACGTTGGCGCAGGCCCAGATGGCCTCGCCGTTGCGGTCATAGAGGACGATCCCTTCGCGCATCGAACAGCAGGCGACGGACTGAATATCGGCGGGAGAGAGCCGGGCGGCGTCGAGCGCCTGGCGAATGCACTGGCAGGCCAGCTGCCAGTTGGTGGTAAGGTCGAACTCCATCGAGCCGGGGACGTTATCGACGCTCAGGTGTTTCCATTCGGCCTGGCCCACCGCCAGCTGGCGGCCATTGAGATCGAAAATGACCGCCCGAATGCTGCCGGTCCCGGCATCTAACGCTAACAGGTAACTCATGACATGCGCCTCGCTGTTGTCGCGCGGCGCCGGGCCTTCAGGAGGCCAGCGCGAGCACCGCGCGTGCTGTTGTCTCTTCCGTTACCAGGCCATTAATCCGCTTGCCAATCAGAGCGGCATGAATCGCCTGCGCTTTTTGTTCTCCCCCGGCGACGCCGACGATGGTCGGCAGCTGCGCCAGCTCATCCAGGGTCACGCCGAGCAGTTCCCGATGGATCTCCAGCCCCTCTACCGGCCGGCCGTCGGCCTGCAGGAAATAACCTAAAATGTCGCCGACCGCCCCTTTGCGGGCGTACATCAGCTGTTCGCCCTCGCTGATATAGCCGGAGCGCAGAATGGTCGCGTCGCGCCGCTGATCGATAGCGCCAATGCCAACCACCGCCGCGTCCGCCGCCGTCGCCGCCAGCATCACATCGCGTACGCTGGATTCGCGGCGCAGGATTTCGGCGACCTCCGCCGACGAGACCCGCAGCGGCGCCGGAATAATGCTCACGCTGCAGGCGGCATCCAGCTGACCGATGCCGGTCATATAGGGGCCGACGCCGCCGGAGAGGGTCACCAGCCGCACCTGCTGCGAGCCGATAAAGCCGCTGAGATGCTGCAGGCAGCTCATGGTGGCTTCGCCGAAGCCGACCGCCAGCAGCTGTCCCGGTTGCAGAATCCCCATCAGCGACTGCGCCGCGCCTATCCCCAGCCGGGTATTCATCGGCGGGGTGTTGAGCGCCGGCAGCACGCGAGCAATCTTGAGGCCAAAGCGCTGCTGGAGTTCGCTTTCCAGCGCCAGACAGCCTTCATAGCGCGAGTTGATCTGCACGCGGATCACCCCGGACTGGCGACCCTTCTCCAGCAGGCGGGAAATCTTCAGCCGCGGCAGCCCCAAACGCTCGCCGATGTCGTTTTGCGTCAGGCCGTCGTGGTAGTAACACCACGCCACCCGCGCCACCAGCTCTTCCTCGGCTAACGCCAGCCCGGCGTAGCGATGGTCTTCCGTAATGCGTTTTTCGCTCATAAATTGAACTCTTATAAAAATTTAGATCATATGTTCGCTATTGCGCGGCCAGAAAGTGTGAGCCGACTGGCAAAACGGATCTTTCCTCTCTGGCCCCTTTTTTCCTGACGATCTAAAGCGCCAAACTGTGATCTTCGCACGGTTGTAAATATAGTTCACCGTCTACGCTTTTGAACATTATTAAATTTAAAAATCATTTGTTCAAACGAGGCGCGACGATGAAGCCACTGCTTGAAGCTCGCCAGATCCGCAAACAATTCTCCGGCGTTGCCGTGCTGAAGGGCATCGACTTTACGCTATGCGCGGGCCAGGTGCATGCGCTGATGGGGGGCAACGGCGCGGGTAAATCGACGCTGATGAAGATCATCGCCGGCGTCGAAACCCCGGATAGCGGTGAACTGACGATCGGCGAACGCGCGTTTGCGCGCCTTAACCCGGCGCTGGCCCACCAGCTGGGCATCTATCTGGTGCCGCAGGAGCCGATGCTGTTTCCCAACCTCAGCGTGCGCGAGAACATTCTCTTTCGTCTGCCGAAGCGGGCGGATACCGCCGCGCGGCTGCAGGAAAAACTGCAGCAGCTGAACTGCCAGATCAACCTGGACGCCAGCGCCAGCACGCTTGAGGTAGCCGATCAACAGATGGTCGAGATCCTGCGCGGCCTGATGCGCGAGGCGCGGATCCTGATCCTTGATGAACCCACCGCCTCTTTAACGCCGGGCGAAACGGAAAGGCTGTTTCAGCAGATCCGGGCATTGCAGGGGCTCGGCGTGGGGATCGTCTTTATCTCGCACAAACTGCCGGAAATCCGCCAGCTTGCCAGCCATGTGTCGGTGATGCGCGATGGGGCGGTAGTGCTCAGCGGCGAAACGGCGGGCTACGGCGACCAGCAGCTTATCAGCGCCATGACGCCGGCCAGCCGCGACCATGCGCTGAGCGACACGCAAAAGCTGTGGCTGGCGCTGCCGGGCAACCGCCGCACCCAGGCGCAGGATTTTCCCGTTCTGCGGGTGGAGGATCTCACTGGCGAAGGTTTTATCGATCTCAGTCTGGAGATCCGCGCCGGGGAGATCGTCGGCCTCGCCGGGCTGGTGGGATCCGGGCGCACCGAATTTGCCGAAACCTTATACGGCCTGCGTCCGCCGCGCGCCGGGCGGATCTGGCTGGAGAACCGCGAGATTAGTCAGGAGAGCACCCGCGCCAGGCTGGGCAGCGGGCTGGTCTATCTGCCCGAAGACCGCCAGGTCTCCGGGCTGTTTCTCGATGCGCCGGTGCGCTGGAACACGGTAATGTTCAATCAGCCGTCGTGGTGGCAGCAGGGGAAACGGGAGGCGGCGGTGGTCGAACGCTATCACCGGGCGCTGGGGATCAAGCTGGCCGATGGCGATCAGCCGGTGCGTACCCTCTCCGGCGGCAACCAGCAGAAGGTGCTGCTGGCGCGCTGTCTGGAGGCTAACCCGCTGCTGTTGATTGTCGATGAACCGACGCGCGGCGTGGATGTCTCCGCCCGCGCCGATATCTATCAGTTGCTGAAAAGCGTTGCCGCGCAAAATGTGGCGGTGCTGATGATCTCCAGCGATCTGGATGAGTTCGTTGGCCTGGCCGACCGGGTGTTGGTGATGCATCAGGGCCGCTACAGCGGCGAGCTGACGCGGCAGGCGGTGACCGTCGATCGCATGATGACCCTGGCCTTTGGAGGGCAGGCATGAAAACGTTACTCAAGAATCGCGAACTGAGCGCCTTCTTCGCCATCGTGGCGCTGTTTGCCGTGCTGGTGGCGCTCAATCCGGCCTATTTCAGCCTGCAGACGCTGGCGATGATTTTCGCCAGCTCGCAAATCCTGTGCCTGCTGGCGCTGGGGGCAACGCTGGTGATGCTGACCCGCAATATCGACGTGTCGGTGGGCTCCACCGTTGGCCTGAGCGCCATCGCCGTTGGGGTGGCGCTGAACAACGGCTACGGGCTGGCGACGGCGATCGCCTTCGCGCTGGCGATTGGCGCGCTGGCCGGGGCTTTTAACGGCCTGCTGGTGGTGGGGCTGCGCATTCCGGCGATCGTCGCCACCCTCGGCACGCTGGGGTTGTATCGCGGGGTGATGTTGCTGTGGACCGGCGGGAAATGGATCGAAGGCTTGCCCGATAGCCTGAAATCGCTCTCGGAGCCGCTGTTTATCGGCGTCTCGCCGCTGGGCTGGCTGGTGCTGGCGCTGCTGCTGGCGGGCGCATGGCTGCTGTCGCGCACCGCCTCCGGGCGTGATTTCTATGCCGTTGGCGATAACCTCGCCGCTGCCCGCCAGCTGGGCGTGGCGGTCAACCGCACGCGGATGCTGGCCTTTACCCTCAACGGTATGCTGGCGGCCTGCGCCGGGATCGTCTTCGCCGCGCAGATTGGCTTTGTGCCCAATCAGACCGGCAGCGGCCTGGAGATGAAAGCCATCGCCGCCTGCGTGCTGGGCGGGATTTCGCTGCTCGGCGGCACCGGCACCCTGCTCGGCGCGTTTCTCGGCGCCTTCTTCCTCACCCAAATCGACACCGTGCTGGTGCTGTTCCGCCTTCCCGCCTGGTGGAATGACTTTATCGCCGGCCTGGTCCTGCTCGGGGTGCTGGTCCTTGATGGCCGCCTGCGCCAGGCGCTGACCCGCCATCAGCGGGCGCTGAAGTACAGCCGTTTCCAGCCCGGCAACAAAGGGGGCAAACAGGTAGCCCGCTTTCCCGAACGCAAAAGCAAAGAGGTGGCGTAAATGAAGCTGAAGCTTAACTGGGAAAGCGCGCTGCTGGCGTTGTTAGTCGTGGAAATCCTGCTGTTCGGCGCGCTGAATCCGCGCATGCTGGATCTCAATATGCTGCTCTTTAGCACCAGCGACTTTATCTGCATCGGCATCGTCGCGCTGCCGCTGACGCTGGTGATCATCAGCGGCGGGATCGATATTTCGCTGGGCTCGACCATCGGCCTGTGCGCCATCGCCCTCGGGGTGATGACCCAGGCGGGCTGGCCGCTGTGGCTGGCGGTGTCGCTGACGTTGCTGCTGGGGCTGCTGTGCGGGTTAATCAACGCCACGCTGATCCACTACACCGGCATCAGCCCGCTGGTGATCACCCTCGGGACGCTGTATCTGTACGGCGGCGGCGCGCTGCTGCTTTCCGGCATGGCCGGCGCCACCGGCTATGAAGGGATCGGCGGCTTTCCCGACAGCTTCACCGCCTTCGCCAATTTAACCCTGGGCGGGCTGCCGCTGCCGCTGGTGCTGTTCGCGGTTATCACCTTTCTCTTCTGGCTGCTGGCCCATCGCGGGCGCTTTGGCCGCCATCTTTTTTTACTCGGGCAAAACCCGCGCGCCGCCCGCTATGCCGCGCTGTCGGTCAACGGCATCCCGTATGTGCTGTATGGCCTGGTGGGCGTGGCGTCGGCAGTGGCGGCGCTGGTGATGGTCTCCTATTTTGGCTCGGCGCGTTCGGATTTAGGCCGTGACCTGCTGATGCCGGCGCTGACCGCGGCGGTGCTCGGCGGGGCCAATATTTACGGCGGCTCGGGATCGATACTGGGTACCGCGCTGGCGGCATTGCTGGTGGGGTATCTGCAACAGGGTTTACAGATGGTCGGCATCCCCAACCAGGTGTCGAGCGCGCTGTCAGGGGCGCTGTTGGTTGTGGTGGTGATGGGGCGTTCGCTGAGCCTGCACCGTGAATGGGTGCGCGCGACCTGGCGGCGTCTTTTCTCGCGTAAAACAATCGGAGCATAAACATACGATGAAAACCAAACGAATCCTCCAGACGAGCGTCCTGGCGCTGGCGTTAAGCGTGGCAACCGCCCAGGCGGCGGACCGCATCGCCTTTATACCTAAGCTGGTCGGCGTGGGCTTCTTTACCAGCGGCGGCAACGGCGCGAAAGAGGCGGGGAAAGCGCTGGGCGTGGATGTCACCTATGACGGCCCCACCGAGCCCAGCGTTTCCGGCCAGGTGCAGCTGATCAACAACTTCGTCAACCAGGGCTACAACGCGATTATCGTCTCCGCCGTCTCGCCGGACGGCCTGTGTCCGGCGCTGAAGCGGGCGATGCAGCGCGGGGTGAAGGTCCTGACCTGGGATTCCGATACCAAACCGGAGTGCCGCAGCATCTATATCAATCAGGGCACGCCGCAGCAGCTCGGCGGCCTGCTGGTGGAGATGGCGGAAAAGCAGGTGACCAGGCCCGCTGCCAAAGTGGCGTTTTTCTACTCCAGCCCGACGGTGACCGACCAGAACCAGTGGGTGAAGGAAGCCAAAGCCAAAATCGAAAAAGAACATCCGCAGTGGCAAATCGTCACCACCCAGTTCGGCTATAACGATGCCACCAAATCGCTGCAAACCGCCGAGGGGATCTTAAAAGCGTATCCCGATCTTGACGCCATTATCGCGCCGGATGCCAATGCCCTGCCGGCGGCGGCGCAGGCGGCGGAAAACCTCAAGCGCCAGGGCGTGGCGATCGTCGGCTTTAGTACCCCCAACGTGATGCGCCCGTACGTGGAGCGCGGCACGGTGAAAGCCTTTGGCCTGTGGGATGTGGTTCAGCAGGGCAAAATTGCGGTTAACGTCGCCGATCGTCTGCTGAAAAAGGGCGATCTTAACGTCGGCGACAGCGTTGAGGTGAAAGATATCGGCTCGCTGAAGGTCGAACCGAACAGCGTGCAGGGCTACCAGTATGAGGCGAAGGGCAACGGTATCGTGCTGCTGCCGGAGCGCGTGGTGTTCAGCAAAGAGAACATCAATAACTACGACTTCTGACGGAGGATGAGATGGCTGATTTAGACGATATCAAAGAGGGCAAGGACTTCGGCCTCGACCGCCCGCAGCAGAACACGCTGTATACCCTGAAAGGCTGCGGCTCGCTGGACTGGGGCATGCAGTCGCGGCTGGCGCGCATTTTTAATCCGCACAGCAACCGCACGGTCATGCTGGCCTTCGATCACGGTTACTTCCAGGGACCCACCACCGGGCTGGAGCGCATCGATCTGTCGATTGCGCCGCTGTTCGAGGAAACCGACGTGCTGATGTGCACCCGCGGCGTACTGCGCAGTCAGGTGCCGGCCGCGACCAACAAACCGGTGGTGCTGCGCGCCTCCGGCGGCAACTCGATCCTCAGCGAACTTTCCAACGAGTGCGTGGCGGTGGCGATGGAAGATGCGCTGCGCCTGAACGTCTGCGCAGTGGCGGCGCAGGTCTATATCGGCAGCCAATACGAACATCAGTCGATCAACAACATCATCAAACTGGTGGACGCCGGCAACCGCTACGGTATGCCGGTACTGGCGGTGACCGGCGTCGGCAAAGAGATGACCCGCGATGCGCGCTACTTCTCGCTGGCCAGCCGGATTGCCGCCGAAATGGGGGCGCAGTTTGTGAAGACCTATTTCGTTGAGGAAGGCTTTGAAAAAGTGACCGCCAGCTGCCCGGTGCCGATCGTCATCGCCGGGGGGAAAAAGCTGCCGGAGCATGAGGCGCTGGAGATGTGCTGGCGGGCGATCGACCAGGGGGCGTCCGGGGTGGATATGGGGCGCAATATCTTCCAGTCCAGCGCCCCGCGCGCAATGCTGAAGGCGGTGAAAAAGGTGGTACATGAGAATCTGAACGCGCGTGAAGCGTACCAGTTCTGGCAGGAAGAGAAACAGGGAGAGCGGAAATGAATGTGACGCTGGTGGAGATCAATATCAAACCCGAGCGGGTGGATGAGTTTCTCGAGGTGTTCCGCGCCAACCACGAAGGGGCGCTGCGGGAGCCGGGCAACCTGCGCTTTGATGTTCTGCAGGATCCGGAGGTGAAGACCCGCTTTTTTATCTACGAAGCCTATAAAGACGATGAAGCGGTGCTGGCGCACAAGAAGACCCCGCACTATTTAGCCTGCGTCGAAAAGCTGGAAGAGATGATGTCGCAGCCGCGGCAGAAGCGCAGCTTTATCGGCCTGCTACCGCAGGTGTGAGGGAAATCCAGAGCAGAAGATAACCCCGGTCCTCTTCCATTGGGAGAGGACCGGGGGGAGGGGCAGTTTATTACGCCTCTTCAACCGAGACGCGCAGGGCCGCCAGCGCCTTACGCGCCGCCTTCAGCACCTGCTCGCACTGCTCAAGGGTGAGCGTCAGCGGCGGTTCAACGCGGATCGTCTTGGCGTTATTTAACGTCCCGGCGACCAGCACCCGCTGTCTGAACATCTCGCTGGCAAAGTCGTAGCCAATCTCGTTATCGACAAACTCGATGGCCATCAGCATGCCTTTCCCGCGCACTTCATTCACCAGGTCCGGATACTCCTGCGCCAGCAGGCGGAAACCGTCCAGCAGCATATCGCCTTTCTGCGCCGCCTGCGCCGGCAGGTTTTGCGTCAACAGCACGTTGATGGTCGCCAGCGCCGCCGCACAGGCCAGCGGGTTGCCGCCGAAGGTCGTGGTGTGCAGGAACGGGTTGTCGAACAGCACCGAGAAGACCTCTTCCGTCGCCACCGTCGCGCCGATCGGCATCACGCCGCCGCCGAGCGCTTTCGCCAGACACAGAATGTCGGGCTGAACGTTCTCATGCTCGCAGGCGAACATCTTGCCAGTGCGGCCCATGCCGGTCTGCACTTCATCGAGGATCAGCAGGGCGCCAAACTCGTCGCACAGCTTACGCACCGCCGGCAAATACCCCGTCGGCGGCAGGATCACGCCCCCTTCGCCCTGAATCGGCTCAAGGATCACCGCCGCGACGTCGTCGCCGGTTTTCTTGCACTCGCTCAGCATGGTGCGCATGGCGTTGATATCGCCGAACGGCACATGGCGGAAGCCCGGCAGCAGCGGCATAAACGGTTTGCGGAAAGTCGACTTGGCGGTGGCCGACAGCGCGCCCAGCGATTTGCCGTGGAAGGCGCCGCTGGTGGCGATGAAGGTGAATTTACCGCGCGGCGACTGATAGGCTTTCGCCAGCTTGATGGCCGCCTCTACCGATTCGGTACCGCTGTTGCAGAAGAAGCTGTACTTCAGTTTGCCGGGCGTTAAGGCCGCCAGGGTTTTCGCCAGCATCGCGCGTAGCGGATCCAGCAGTTCCTGACTGTGAAGCGGTTGTTTCGCGAGTTGATTCTCGACGGCGGATACCACAACTGGATTACGGTGCCCTACATTGAAGATGCCAAACCCGCCAAGGCAGTCGATAAACTCCTGTCCCTGGGTGTCGACAAGCGTATTTAACCCTCCCGCTTGCCACTCTACGGCTCCGTAATCCCCGCCGGCTGTGACCGATTTTCGATACTCTAAAAACCCCGGATTCACATGCTCTTTAAAGTATTCTCTGACCTCCTGGTTAAGTGCTTTCATTTCCTCATGGTCAAGCGTGCGCTTTTCAATGAGATTCAGTGCGTGTGCGCTGCAGGCCAGAGCCGATGCGCTGGAAGGTAACCTGTTCAAAATGTGCTCCTGGGGCGGACGTATCACACGATACTGGATTAAGTATTGCAGGGATTACGCCAGTTCGGCAGAAGCGGTGAAAATCGGGATAAATGCAAAGTAAAAGACGAAATGTGTAAAATTTAATCTCATGGCGCCATTATTGGCACGTTTTATTCCTGAGCTGACGAGATTTTCTGCCTTGCGGCGTTGAGCGGCACGATCCGTCGTGGTGCGGGCTGCCCCAGCGCGGGGCAGCTGATGGTGAGAAAGGAGGCTTAGTCGAGCTGGGAGATCTCCATCGCCGCCCGGTCGATAATGCCGATGATCTGCTTGAGCTGGGCGGCGCTGCTGGCCTGCTGGTTCACTTTCAGGTCGAGGACCGCTTTGAAATTCTCCAGCGCGCGCTTCATCTGCGGATCGCGGCGCAGCTCGCAGCCGACCATCCGCGCCTGCAGACGCTCCTGGATATGGGACAGATGCTCCTGGTTCTCCGCGTGCAGCTGTTTCCCCTCTTCGCTGATGACGATTTTTTTGCGTCCGTTGTCGTCTTCCACGCTGATGAGACGCTGGTCCTGGAGCAGATCCAGCGTCGGGTAGATCACCCCCGGGCTGGGACTGTAGTTCCCCTGGGTGAGGGTTTCGATCTCTTTGATCAGCTCATAGCCGTGGCTGGCGCTGCGGCTGAGGATGTCCAGAATAATCAGCCGCAGTTCGCCGTGGCCAAAGAAACGCTGGCGACGTCCGCCGCCGCGACGGCCATGGTCGCCGTGTTCGCTGGGGTCACCGTGGCGCCCGCGCGGCCCACGCCCGTCTTCATGATGATGTCGCATGGTTACCTCCTGCTATGTTTTGATATATCTAATTTATATCTAAAAAATGAATTCTCGCAATGCTGGTTGTGATTTATTTTTTAATTTGTTGATATTTATCTGTTTATTTTTGATTCTGGAATTTTAATGCGGTTTGTTTTGACTATATCAAAAAAAGACTTGCATTCTTTTTAGATGGCAATCATTATCATTTGCATCGAGTTTAGATATATCTATTTACTGTTCACGAAGGCGATCGATGATGACAAAAACCAAAGCAGACAAGTACCCGCAGCGTGTCCGCAATGAGCTGCGTTTCCGTGAGCTGACGGTGCTGCGCGTGGAGCGCGCAGGCGCGGCCTTCCAGCGCATCGTGCTGGGAGGCGAGGCGCTGGAAGGTTTCGTTTCCCGCGGCTTTGACGACCACACCAAGCTTTTCTTCCCGGAGCCGGGCGCGGCGTTTGCCCCGCCGCAGGTGACCGAGGAGGGGATTGACTGGGGCGAGGGCGTGCGGCCTGCTACCCGCGACTATACGCCGCTGTACGATGCCGAACGCCATGAGCTGGCGTACGACTTCTTTATCCACGACGGCGGAATCGCCAGCCGCTGGGCGCTGGAGGCAAAAGCGGGCGATAAGCTGGTGATCGGCGGTCCGCGCGGCTCGCTGGTGGTGCCGGAGGATTACGCCTGGCAACTGTATGTCTGCGATGAGTCTGGTATGCCGGCGCTGCGTCGTCGTCTGCTGGGTTTGCGTCAGCTGGCGGTGACGCCGCAGGTGACCGCCATCGTCACTATCGCCGATGCGTCATATAAAGATTATCTGGCGGATCTCGACGGCTTTAACATCGAGTGGGTGGTGGGCCACCATCCGGCGTTCGTCGCCGAGCGTCTGGCGCAGGTGAAGGTGCCGGCGGAGGATTATTTCATCTGGCTGACCGGCGAAGGCGCGGTGGTGAAATCGCTGCTGGCGCGCTTTGAGGATGAGAGCATCGATCAGCAGCTGGTGCGCTCGCAGGCGTACTGGCACAGCAAGTAAAAAGCCATCGTGGTCAAACCCGGATAGCGGCGCATAGCGTCTTATCCGGGCTATCCGCGGTGCCGTTTTTGTCGGGTGGCGGCTAACGCCTTACCCGACCTGCCTTTTGGCGGTGGGACGTTGCCCCGGTAAGCGCTGCGCCACCGGGGAAAGTTTATCGTTCCGCCAGCGCTTTAAACACCATCGCCACCGCGTGGGCGCCAGGGTCCATGTTGCCGAGCAGGCTGTCGCTGTTGAGATAGGACGCTCGTCCGGCGCCGGCTTTGCCCGACTGGCAAGTGCGATCCGCGCCGGCCTGCGCCGCGGCAAAAGCGGCCTGCAGGTTCTCGGGTTCGTCGAGCAGCGCCGCCAGCGCTGGCTGCAGCGCGTCGATCATTGTCCGGTCGCCTTCCTCGGCGCCGCCGTAAAATTTCATCTGCTCCAGACCGGCGCTCAGCGCCTCGGCCACGCTGGCGCCTTGCCCCAGCTTCTGCCCGGCAGCGGTGAAGAAGATCGACATCAATACCCCGCTGGAGCCGCCCATCACCACCGTCAGGCGTTCGCCCGTGAGCGCGAACAGCGTGGGCAGATCGTTCAGCGGCAGCTGCTGGCGCTGCAGCAGGTCGGCAATCTCACGCGCCCCGGCGGCGAAGGTGGAGCCGGTATCGCCATCGCCCACTTTGGCATCCAGCGCGTTGAGATGGTCTTCAAGCCCGACGAGGGTGCCGGTCACCTGGGCCACGTAATCACCTACCTGCGGGTTGGCCGAAGGCGTAAAGTCGACGCGCGGGCTGGCGAGAGTGGACGGCATGATGTTAACCGTCCGCGGCTGCACCGGCCGCGGCCAGCCGGCGGTTTCCACATCCGCCAGCAGCGCTTTCTCAATACTCTCTTCCAACACGATGGCGCTCAGCGAGAAACCCTTCATATCCAGGGCCGTCACCAGCGAGGCCGGGCCAATCAACCAGTCAACGCGCGCCTGCAGCGGCGTGTTGGCCAGTTCGCGGGTCAGGATCGCCATTTCGGCCACCGACACGCCGCCGAGATTATTGAGCATCACCGCCAGACGGCCGGTTTCCGGCAAGGCGGCGGTCAGTTTTTCCACCATCAGGTTGACAATGTCCGCACTGTTTTGCGTGGCGATGGTGGAGGCGCCAGGTTCGCCGTGGATGCCCATTCCCAGCTCGGCATGGCCGGCCTGATGGCGCGGCACGCTGTCCGCCTCCTGCGGCAGATGGCAGCTGGCCAGCGCCACCCCGATGCTGGCGGTGTGGTTGGCGGCGTACTGCGCTTCGCGCAGAACGGTGGCGAGATTGCAGCCGCGCTCGGCAAAATAGCCCGCCACCTTATGGACGAACAGCGTACCGGCGATGCCGCGCGGCTGTTTGTTTTCCGGCAGCGAAATGTCGTCGCCGACGATCAGCATTTCCACGTTGTAGCCGAGACGGCGCGCTTTCTCCGCCGCGAGGCCGAAGTTCAGCCGGTCGCCGGTATAGTTTTTTACGATCAGCAGGCAGCCCGCCTCGCCGGTCACCGCCTGAATGGCGGTAAGCACCGCGTCGACGCTCGGCGAGGCGAACAGATCGCCACAAACCGCGGCGGTCAGCATGCCTTTACCAATAAAGCCGACGTGCGCCGGTTCGTGGCCGGCGCCGCCGCCGGCGATCACCGCCACGTTGTTTTTATTCAGGTCGCGACGGACCACCACCCGGATCGCCGGGTCGCTCTCCAGCCGGGCGAGGTTGTTCCACGGACTGGCGATGATGGTTCCCTCAATCACATCGTTGACGAGGCTGGCGCGCTGGTTAAAAAAGAATTGAGACATAGTGGTTCCTGAAGAGTAAGCGAAAACTCACCCTCCGGAGGCAGGCCTCCGGAGCGGTAACGGACAAAGTGGATTTAGTAACGGATAAGGCGCTGGCGGCGCATATCGAGCGCGATGGGCTCGCCGGGCTGCACGCTGTTCAGCGCCTCGCCCTGCTGACATAGCCAGGCGATCCCCGCCGCGCGGGCGATAATCGCGCCGTGGGCCTGTTCGCTGCCGTCGCGCAGGCACAGGCCTTTCACGCGGCTGGCATCCAGTTGCAGGACGGCCGATGGGAACATGTTGTCAGCGATAATAATGGTCGGCTCGCCGGGCGTCGGCAGCGTTTCCTGCACGTCCTGCAGATGGCGCAGGGTGCGCTGCAGAATATCTTCGATATCGATATAGCGCGCCTGGAGATAGGGGTCATCCAGCTGGCGATACTGCTGGCTGAGCTCCATCAGCACCTGATGCCACGCCCATTCCGCCGAGCACGGCTCGGTGAGCAGACGATCGTTGGCGGCATCAAACAGATCCTCATCGTCGAGCAGGGTGTGGTGCCCGGCGAAAATCGCCGCGATATCGGCGTTAAATTTATTCTCCGCCAGCTCAGTCAGGGCAGTGAGATCCGCCAGCGTCTGGTCGATAGCCCGGCGCAGCCGCTGCTGCTCGCGGGCGACATCGGCGGCGGCCGGGCGGACCGGCTGGATCAGGGCCAGCGGATAGCGCAGCGCGATGCCTTCGACGCGCTCGGGGGCGGCCGGGGCCGCTGCCGGTTGCGCCGCAGGCGATTCGCCGAAGTTATCGGCGGCCAGCGCCTGAAACGCCGCCAGCGCCGCATCGGCCTCTGGCCCGCGGGCCAGCAGGCGCAGCTTATCGTTGCGCCGCACCTGCAGCAGTGCGATTTGGTTGAGGCTGTCCGGTTTGACGCACTTCCCGTTTTTCTCCAGCAGCAGATCGGCGTTAAAGCCCGCCAGCGCGGCGACCAGCTTCGACGCCGGACGCACGTGCAGGCCGTTGTGGTTCTGTATGACGACCGCAACGGACTTGCTGTCGCCATCGTCGGCAAGCGTCGGCGCCGGGGCGGCGTCAGGGGTTGGCGAAGGTAAACCCAGCTGGATCCGTTTGGCCTCCAGGGCGTTCATGGCGTCGGCGATCACTTTGTCGATCCCGGCGCCGGAGGCGGCGCTGACGGTGGCCGCCAGCGTCCCCTCCACCAGCGGCGCGGCGCACAGCCGCACCTTCGCGGCAATCGCCGGATCGAGCAGGTCGAGGGCGGTCTCGGCGCTGAGCAACGCGCTGCCGATATCCATCATCACCAGCACGTGGTCGGTATCGGCGACGGATTCGATCGCTTCCATGACCTTGATCGGATCGGTGCCGATCGGGCTGTCGGGATCGTCGATCCCGGCGGCGATCGCCAGCTTGCAGCCGTCGTTGATTAACATCTGCCGGGCCAGTTCTCCGACACCTTCGCCCAGCCGGGCGCTATGAGAAACAATAACCAGGTTTACCATCGCGATTTCCTTACTCTTTGGCCGCGGCGGCCAGCATCTGCATCATAAACATCACTGACGTGGCGCCCGGATCCTGATGGCCGATGCTGCGTTCGCCAAGGTAGCTGGCGCGGCCTTTGCGCGCCTGCATGGTGATGGTGCTGTGGGCGCCGGCCTCCGCTGCTTTGCAGGCGGCATCCAGCGCGGCGGCGATCGACAGATGCTGCTCGCTGGACTGGCGCAGGGAGTCCACCACCGGCAGCCAGACGTCGCACATGGTTTTATCCCCTGGCTCCGCTTTACCGCGGTTGACGACGCCGTCCGCGCCTTCGCGGATCATCAGGTACAGTTCGTCGAGGGTCAGGCTCTGGTGGGCCTGAGTGACCTGCGCGGCGCGAATGAAGAAGGTGCCGAACAGCGGGCCGCTGGCGCCGCCGACGTTGGAGAGCAGCGTCATGCCGGTGTTTTTGAGGATAAAGCCAATATCTTTATCGGCAATCGACGGCAGCTTTTCCACCACCTTGCTGAACCCGCGGTGCATATTCAGGCCGTGGTCGGCATCGCCGATCTCTTTATCGAGGCCGGTGAGAAAATCGCTCTCTTTGGTGAAGATATCGCCGCAGCGGTACAGCCAGTCGACGATTTGCATTCTGTTCAGTGACATGTCGTGCTCCTTAGTTTCCCCAGTTCAGCGCCAGGGTATGAACCGGGGCGTCCCATAGCGCCAGCGTCTCATCATCCACTTTCAGCAGGGTGATGGAGAAGCCCGCCATATCCAGCGAGGTGCAGTAGCTGCCGACGAGGTTGCGTTCGATGATGATGCCGGACGCTTCACAGCGCTGGGCGAGCCGGTGATAGACGCCGTACAGTTCGGACAGCGGCGTGGCGCCGAGGTTATTGACCATGGCGATGACCCGGTCGCCGTTTTGTAGCGCGGTTTTGCTCTGCTTCACTTCCTGCCACGCGCCCTTAACGGTATCCCACTGGCGCAGCGTGCGGTTGTAGGCGCCATTCTCCAGCAGGGTATCGAACATCTCATCGACGGTTTGGTCCAGCGAGCTGAAGCGACGGCGGTCGATGCCCGGCTCGCCGTGAATGCCGACGCCGAACTCCATTTCATCGTCCTGCAGGGTAAAGGAGGGTTGTCCGGCGGCCGGTACGGTGCAGGCGCCGAGGGCGATGCCAATGGAGTGGCCGAGATTATTCAGGCGGCGCCCCAGTTCAGCGCAGGCCTCCAGCGAATCGCCGCGCTCGGCGGCAGCGCCGACCAGTTTTTCGATCAGAACGGTATTGGCGACGCCGCGGCGGCCTGCGGTATAGAGACTGTCTTTCACCGCCACGTCGTCGTCGACCACCACGGTGGTGACTTTAATGCCGCTCTCATGCAGCAGCTCGGTGGCGGTTTCGAAGTTCAGGATGTCGCCGGTGTAGTTTTTGATAATCAGCAGGACGCCTTCGCCGCCGTCAATCTGCATCGCGCATTCGAACATTTTATCCGGCGTCGGCGAGGTGAAGATTTCCCCCGGGCAGGCGCCAGAGAGCATCCCCTGGCCGATATAGCCGCAGTGCATCGGCTCATGGCCGCTGCCGCCGCCGGAGAGGAGGGCGACCTTGCCGGCCACCGGCGCGTCGGCGCGGGTGACGTACAGCGGGTCCTGGTGCAGGGTCAGCTGCGGGTGGGCTTTAGCCAGCCCCTGTAATTGTTCATTCAGTACATCTTCAACACGGTTAATCAGCTTTTTCATTATTCAGTGCTCCGTTGGAGAAGGTTCGATGCGGCCTCTCTGCTGGCGGAGGCGGTCATCGCGTAGGGGTATCGTCTGACGGTGCAGCGTGCCTGGCGATATGATGATTCTGGCTGAGTGGACGAAAAAAAGAATGCCCCGGCGATCGGGTTTCATTACGAAACATCACCTGCTGATTTTGTTTCTTTATGGAACGTTTTTGCTAAGGAAACGGTGAAAATGCGAGCTGGCGCGCTTTTTTTCCTCTGCCTTAAGCGCCGGTCATCGCGGCTGGCGCAGCGGGCGGAAAAAAATTTTTTGCTAAATTTCCCCCGGCTGTGGGGAAAAAGCCTGCCGCTAAAGGGGGATGGTAAGGGAATTATGCGGCAGAGGAGCGGATCGGGATCGCAATCCTGACGAAGACTAGGGTTTTTTGTTCCAATATGGAACGTAAAAATTTAACCTGTGTTTCAAATCAGAACAAAAAGGCGAAAGATTTTTTTGTTCCGTGCCGGCCCTACAGTGATCGCACTGCTCCGGTACATTCCGTTGAGGCCGCGCTTTACCGGCCGGCGCGGATAACGCCAGGGCTCATCATGTCTACATGCGCACTTATTTGAGGGTGAAAGGAATGCTAAAAGTTATTCAATCTCCAGCCAAATATCTTCAGGGTCCTGATGCTGCTGTCCTGTTCGGTCAATATGCCAAAAACCTGGCGGAGAGCTTCTTCGTCATCGCTGACGACTTCGTGATGAAGCTGGCGGGGGAGAAAGTGGTGAATGGCCTGCAGAGTCACGATATTCGCTGCCATGCAGAACGGTTTAACGGCGAATGCAGCCATGCGGAAATTAACCGCCTGATGGCGATTTTGCAAAAACAGGGCTGCCGCGGCGTGGTTGGCATCGGCGGCGGTAAAACCCTCGATACCGCGAAGGCGATCGGTTACTACCAGAAGCTGCCGGTGGTGGTGATCCCGACCATCGCTTCGACCGATGCGCCGACCAGCGCGCTGTCGGTGATCTACACCGAAGCGGGCGAGTTTGAAGAGTATCTGATCTATCCGAAAAACCCGGATATGGTGGTGATGGACACGGCGATTATCGCCAAAGCGCCGGTACGCCTGCTGGTCTCCGGCATGGGCGATGCGCTCTCCACCTGGTTTGAGGCCAAAGCCTGCTACGATGCGCGCGCCACCAGTATGGCCGGGGGGCAGTCCACCGAGGCGGCGCTGAGCCTGGCCCGCCTGTGCTATGATACGCTGCTGGCGGAGGGCGAAAAGGCCCGTCTGGCGGCGCAGGCCGGGGTGGTGACCGAAGCGCTGGAGCGCATCATCGAAGCGAACACCTACCTCAGCGGCATTGGCTTTGAAAGCAGCGGCCTGGCCGCCGCCCACGCGATCCACAACGGTTTCACCATTCTGGAAGAGTGCCACCACCTGTATCACGGCGAGAAAGTGGCCTTCGGCACCCTGGCGCAGCTGGTGCTGCAGAACAGCCCGATGGACGAGATTGAAACCGTGCTGGGCTTCTGCCAGCGCGTCGGCCTGCCGGTGACCCTCGCGCAGATGGGCGTCAAAGAGGGGATCGACGCGAAAATCGCCGCGGTGGCGAAAGCCACCTGCGCGGAAGGGGAAACCATCCACAATATGCCGTTTGCGGTGACCCCGGAGAGCGTGCACGCCGCTATCCTCACCGCCGATCTGTTAGGCCAGCAGTGGCTGGCGCGTTAATTCGCGGTGGCTAAACCGCTGGCGCCGGTCGGCGGTCTTTCTTTCTCCCCTCTGGCAGCGGCTGCCGGAGGGGTTCTCTATGGTAAAACGCGGAAAACAGTATGACTGTTCAGACTCAGGATACCGGGAAGGCGGTCTCTTCCGTCATCGCCCAGTCATGGCATCGCTGCAGCAAGTTTATGCAGCGCGAAACCTGGCAAAAACCGCACCAGGCCCAGGGCCTGACCTTTGACTCGATCTGTCGGCGTAAAACCGCGCTGCTGACCATCGGTCAGGCGGCGCTGGAGGACGCCTGGGAGTTTATGGACGGTCGCCCCTGCGCGCTGTTTATCCTTGATGAGACCGCCTGTATTCTGAGCCGCTGCGGCGAACCGCAAACGCTGGCGCAGCTGGCTGACCTGGGGTTTCGCGACGGCAGCTACTGCGCGGAGAGCATTATCGGCACCTGCGCGCTGTCGCTGGCCGCGATGCAGGGGCAGCCGATCAACACCGCCGGCGATCGGCATTTTAAGCAGGCCCTGCAACCATGGAGCTTTTGTTCGACGCCGGTGTTCGATAACCACGGGCGGCTGTTCGGCTCTATCTCGCTTTGCTGTCTGGTGGAGCACCAGTCCAGCGCCGACCTCTCCCTGACGCTGGCCATCGCCCGCGAGGTGGGCAATTCCCTGCTCACCGACAGCCTGCTGGCGGAATCCAACCGCCACCTTAATCAGATGTACGGCCTGCTGGAGAGCATGGACGACGGGGTGATGGCGTGGAACGAACAGGGGGTACTGCAATTTCTCAATGTTCAGGCGGCGAGACTGCTGCATCTTGATGCCCAGGCCAGCCAGGGAAAAAATATCGCCGATCTGGTGACCCTGCCGGCGCTGCTGCGCCGCGCCATCAAACACGCCCGCGGCCTGAATCACGTTGAAGTCACCTTTGAAAGCCAGCACCAGTTTATCGACGCGGTGATCACCTTAAAACCGATTGTCGAGTCGCAAGGCAACAGCTTTATTCTGCTGCTGCACCCGGTGGAGCAGATGCGGCAGCTGATGACCAGCCAACTGGGCAAAGTCAGCCACACCTTTGAGCAGATGTCAGCCGACGATCCGGAAACCCGGCGGCTGATCCACTTTGGCCGCCAGGCGGCGCGCGGCGGCTTTCCGGTACTGCTGTGCGGTGAAGAGGGGGTGGGGAAAGAGCTGCTGAGCCAGGCCATCCACAATGAAAGCGAGCGGGCGGGCGGCCCCTACATCGCCGTCAACTGCCAGCTGTATGCCGACAGCGTGCTGGGCCAGGACTTTATGGGGAGCGCCCCCACCGATGATGAAAATGGCCGCCTGAGCCGCCTTGAGCTGGCCAACGGCGGCACCCTGTTTCTGGAAAAAATTGAGTATCTGGCGCCGGAGCTGCAGTCCGCCCTGCTGCAGGTGATTAAGCAGGGAGTGCTTACCCGCCTCGACGCCCGCCGCCTGATCCCGGTGGATGTGAAGGTGATCGCCACCACCACCGTCGATCTGGCCAACCTGGTGGAACAGAACCGCTTTAGCCGCCAGCTGTACTATGCGCTGCACTCTTTCGAGATCGTCATTCCGCCGCTGCGCGCCCGGCGCAACAGTATCCCGTCGCTGGTGCATAACCGGCTGAAAAGCCTGGAGAAGCGTTTCTCTTCCCGGCTGAAAGTGGACGATGACGCGCTGGCCCAGCTGGTGGCCTACTCGTGGCCGGGAAATGATTTTGAGCTTAACAGCGTGATAGAGAACATCGCCATCAGCAGCGATAACGGCCACATTCGCCTGAGCAACCTGCCGGAATATCTCTTTTCCGATCGGCCGGGTGCCGATAGCGGCTCATCGCTGCTGCCGGCCAGCCTGACCTTTAGCGCCATCGAAAAAGAGGCCATCATCCACGCCGCCCGGGTGACCAGCGGGCGGGTGCAGGAGATGTCGCAACTGCTGAATATCGGCCGCACCACCCTGTGGCGCAAAATGAAGCAGTACGATATCGACGCCAGCCAGTTCAAGCGCAAGCATCAGGCCTAGTCTCCTCGATACGCGCCATGGAGAACAGGGCGTCCGACAGACGATTGCTGTAGCGTTTGAGCGCGTCGCGCAGAGGGTGCGAGCGGTCCATGGCCGTCAGCAGACGTTCCAGCCGACGGGCCAGGGTGCGCGCCACGTGCAGCTGGGCGGAGGCGAGATTCTTCCCCGGGATCACAAACTGTTTCAGGGGGCCGCTTTCGGCCATATTGCGGTCGATAAGTCGCTCCAGGGCGGCGATCTCCTCCTCGCCGATCGTCTGGCTCAGGCGGACCAGGCCCCGCGCATCGCTGGCCAGTTCGGCCCCCAGCGCGAACAGCGTCTCCTGAATCTGATGCAGACTTGCCCGCAGCCCGGCGTCGCGGGTGGTGGCGTAGCAGACGCCCAGCTGGGATATCAGTTCATCGACGGTGCCGTAGGCCTCGACGCGAATATGGTCTTTCTCGATGCGGCTGCCGCCGTACAGGGCGGTGGTGCCTTTATCTCCGGTGCGGGTATAGATACGGTACATTCAGCTTCTCTCACTTAACGGCAGGACTTTCACCAGCTGCCCGGCGTTGGCGCCGAGCGTACGCAGATGATCGCGGCTATCGGTGACGTGCCCGGTCGCCAGCGGCGCGTCCGCCGGCAGCTGGGCATGGGTTAGCGCGATCTCGCCGGCTGCGCTGAGCCCAATGCCCACCCGCAGCGTCGAGCTTCTGGCCGCCAGGGCGCTCAGCGTACCGGCGTCACCGCCTTCGTCGCAGGATACGGTCTGGCAGGGGACCCCCTGCTCCTCCAGCCCCCAGCACAGCTCATTGATGGCGCAGGCATAGTGCCCGCGCGGATCGTAAAACAGGCGTACGCCCGGCGGTGAAAGCGACATGATGGTCCCCTCGTTAACACTCAGAATGCCTGGCGGAAAATCGCGGCAATCTCCTGCTCGTTGCCCTTACGCGGGTTCGAGAACGCGTTGCCGTCTTTCAGGGCCATCTCCGCCATGTACGGGAAGTCGGCCTCTTTCACCCCCAGATCGCGCAGATGCTGCGGAATCCCGATATCCATCGACAGACGCGCGATGGCGGCGATAGCTTTTTCCGCCGCATCGAGGGTCGACAGTCCGGCGATATTTTCGCCCATCAGTTCGGCGATATCGGCGAATTTTTCCGGGTTGGCGATCAGGTTATAGCGAGCCACGTGCGGCAGCAGGACGGCGTTGGCCACGCCGTGCGGCATGTCGTACAGCCCGCCCAGCTGATGCGCCATGGCGTGCACATAACCGAGGTTGGCGTTATTGAAGGCCATCCCGGCCAGCAGAGAGGCGTAGGCCATGTTTTCCCGCGCCTGAAGATTGCTGCCGAGGGCGACGGCCTGGCGCAGGTTGCGGGCGATGAGGCGGATCGCCTGCATGGCGGCGGCGTCAGTCACCGGGTTGGCGTCTTTAGAGATATAGGCCTCTACGGCGTGGGTCAGGGCATCCATCCCGGTCGCCGCGGTCAGGGCGGCCGGTTTGCCGATCATCAGCAGCGGATCGTTGATGGAGACCGACGGCAGGTTGCGCCAGCTGACGATCACAAACTTCACTTTGGTTTGGGTGTTGGTCAGGACGCAGTGGCGGGTGACCTCGCTGGCGGTGCCGGCGGTGGTGTTGACCGCGACGATGGGCGGCAGCGGGTTGGTCAGGGTCTCAATCCCGGCATACTGATAAAGATCGCCCTCATGGGTGGCGGCGATACCGATGCCTTTGCCGCAGTCGTGCGGGCTGCCGCCGCCCACGGTGACGATAAGGTCGCACTGCTCGCGGCGAAACACGGCGAGACCGTCGCGCACGTTGGTGTCTTTCGGGTTCGGCTCGACGCCGTCAAAGATCGCCACCTCGATACCGGCCTCTCGCAGATAATGCAGAGTTTTATCCACCGCGCCATCTTTTATCGCCCGCAGGCCTTTGTCGGTAACCAGCAGGGCTTTTTTACCCCCCAGCAGCTTGCAGCGTTCACCGACCACGGAAATAGCGTTGGGGCCAAAAAAGTTAACGTTTGGCACCAGATAATCAAACATACGATAGCTCATAATATACCTTCTCGCTTCAGGTTATAATGCGGAAAAACAATCCAGGGCGCACTGGGCTAATAATTGATCCTGCTCGACCGTACCGCCGCTAACGCCGACGGCACCAATTACCTGCTGATTTAAAATAACCGGCAGGCCGCCGCCAAAAATAATGATTCGCTGTTGATTGGTCAGCTGCAGACCATACAGAGATTGTCCGGGCTGAACCGCTGGCGTAATTTCATGGGTGCCTTGTTTCAGGCTGCAGGCGCTCCAGGCTTTATTCAACGAAATATCGCAGCTGGAGACAAAGGCTTCGTCCATCCGCTGGACAAGCAGCGTGTTGCCGCCGCGGTCAACCACGGAAAATACCACCGCTACGTTGATCTCATTAGCTTTTTTCTCCACTGCCGCCGCCATTTTCTGGGCGGCGACCAGGGTGATAGTCTGAATGTGTTGGCTCTTGTTCATGATTATCTCCCGCGCCAGGGTAATGCTGACGCGAATAGTCAGTAGGGGGCGAAAGTAAAAAAACTATCGCCACGCGGTTGGCTTAATTTATTTTTCTCAGCGTTATTTTGTCGCCCGCCATGATTTAGTCAACAGGTCTAAAAAGGCCTCAGAAAAACGCGGTGGCGGGCTTTTTTTATTAATTGATTTCTATCAATGCGGGCGATCACATTTTTTATTTTAACCGTTGCGGCGGGGTTTCATAGTGAAACTGTTTGCCGATATAACGTGCCAGATTGAAACAAAATTAATTTTATTTTTTTCACCAGGGGCTCCTTTAAAGTTCCGCTATTGCCGGTAATGGCCGGGCGGGCAGCGACGCTGGCCCGGCGTGTTCGCTACCGTCTGCGGATTTCACCTTTTGAGCCCATGAACAATGAAAAGATCAAAACGATTTGCAGTACTGGCCCAGCGCCCCGTCAATCAGGACGGGCTGATTGGCGAGTGGCCTGAAGAGGGACTGATCGCCATGGAAAGCCCCTTTGACCCGGTCTCGTCGGTCAAAGTGGAAAACGGTCGGATCGTCGAGCTGGACGGCAAGCGCCGGGACCAGTTTGATATGATCGACCGGTTTATCGCCGACTACGCGATCAACATTGAGCGCACGGAGCAGGCGATGCGTCTGGAGGCGTTGGAGATAGCCCGCATGCTGGTGGATATCCACGTCAGCCGGGAGGAGATCATCGCCATCACCACCGCCATCACCCCGGCCAAAGCGGTTGAAGTCATGGCGCAGATGAACGTGGTGGAGATGATGATGGCGCTGCAAAAGATGCGCGCCCGCCGAACGCCCTCCAACCAGTGCCATGTCACCAACCTGAAGGATAATCCGGTGCAGATTGCCGCCGACGCCGCCGAGGCCGGGATCCGCGGCTTCTCCGAGCAGGAGACCACGGTCGGTATTGCGCGCTATGCCCCGTTCAACGCCCTGGCGCTGCTGGTCGGCTCGCAGTGCGGCCGCCCCGGCGTGTTGACGCAATGCTCGGTGGAAGAGGCCACCGAGCTGGAGCTGGGCATGCGTGGCTTAACCAGTTACGCCGAGACGGTGTCAGTCTACGGCACCGAGGCGGTATTTACCGACGGCGATGACACCCCATGGTCAAAGGCGTTCCTCGCCTCGGCCTACGCCTCCCGGGGGCTGAAAATGCGCTACACCTCCGGCACCGGCTCCGAAGCGCTGATGGGCTATTCGGAGAGCAAGTCGATGCTCTACCTCGAATCGCGTTGCATCTTCATTACCAAAGGCGCCGGGGTGCAGGGTCTACAGAACGGGGCGGTGAGCTGCATCGGCATGACCGGCGCCGTGCCCTCGGGCATTCGGGCGGTGCTGGCGGAAAATCTGATCGCCTCCATGCTCGACCTCGAAGTGGCCTCGGCCAACGACCAGACCTTCTCCCACTCGGATATCCGCCGCACCGCGCGCACCCTGATGCAGATGCTGCCGGGCACCGACTTTATTTTCTCCGGCTACAGTGCGGTGCCGAACTACGACAACATGTTCGCCGGCTCGAACTTCGATGCGGAAGATTTTGATGATTACAACATCCTGCAGCGCGACCTGATGGTTGACGGCGGACTGCGTCCAGTGACCGAGGCGGAAACCATCGCCATTCGCCAGAAAGCGGCGCGGGCGATCCAGGCGGTCTTTCGCGAGCTGGGGCTGCCGCCGATCGCCGACGAGGAGGTGGAGGCCGCCACCTACGCGCACGGCAGCAACGAGATGCCGCCGCGTAACGTGGTGGAGGACCTGAGCGCGGTGGAAGAGATGATGAAGCGCAATATTACCGGCCTCGATATTGTCGGCGCGCTGAGCCGCAGCGGCTTTGAGGATATCGCCAGCAATATTCTCAATATGCTGCGCCAGCGGGTCACCGGCGATTACCTGCAGACCTCGGCCATTCTCGATCGACAGTTCGAGGTGGTGAGCGCGGTCAACGACATCAATGACTATCAGGGGCCGGGCACCGGCTATCGCATCTCCGCCGAACGCTGGGCGGAGATCAAAAATATTCCGGGCGTGGTCCAGCCCGACACCATTGAATAAGGCGGTATTCCTGTGCAACAGACAACCCAAATTCAGTCCTCTTTTACCCTGAAAACCCGCGAGGGCGGGGCGGCTTCTGCCGATGAACGCGCCGATGAAGTGGTGATCGGCGTCGGCCCCGCCTTCGATAAACACCAGCATCACACCCTGATCGATATGCCCCATGGCGCGATCCTTAAAGAGCTGATTGCCGGGGTGGAGGAAGAGGGACTTCACGCCCGAGTGGTGCGCATTTTGCGCACGTCCGACGTCTCCTTTATGGCCTGGGATGCGGCGAACCTGAGCGGATCCGGGATCGGCATCGGTATCCAGTCGAAGGGGACCACGGTCATCCATCAGCGCGATCTGCTGCCGCTCAGCAACCTGGAGCTGTTCTCCCAGGCGCCGCTGCTGACGCTGGAGACCTACCGGCAGATTGGCAAAAACGCCGCGCGCTATGCGCGCAACGAGTCACCTTCGCCGGTGCCGGTGGTGAACGACCAGATGGTGCGGCCGAAATTTATGGCCAAAGCCGCCCTGTTTCATATCAAAGAGACCAAACATGTGGTGCAGGACGCCGAGCCCGTCTCCCTGCACGTCGACTTAGTAAGGGAGTGACCATGAGCGAGAAAACCATGCGCGTGCAGGATTATCCGTTAGCCACCCGCTGCCCGGAGCATATCCTGACGCCCACCGGCAAACCATTGACCGACATCACCCTCGAGAAAGTGCTCTCTGGCGAGGTGGGCCCGCAGGATGTGCGGATCTCCCGGCAAACCCTTGAGTACCAGGCGCAGATTGCCGAGCAGATGCAGCGCCATGCGGTGGCGCGCAATTTTCGCCGCGCGGCGGAGCTTATTGCCATCCCTGACGAGCGCATTCTGGCTATCTATAACGCGCTGCGCCCGTTCCGCTCCTCGCAGGCGGAGCTGCTGGCGATCGCCGACGAGCTGGAGCACACCTGGCATGCGACGGTGAATGCCGCCTTTGTCCGGGAGGCGGCGGAAGTGTATCAGCAGCGGCATAAGCTGCGTAAAGGAAGCTAAGCGGAGGTCAGCATGCCGTTAATAGCCGGGATTGATATCGGCAACGCCACCACCGAGGTGGCGCTGGCGTCCGACGACCCGCAGGCGAGGACGTTTGTTGCCAGCGGGATCGTCGCGACGACGGGCATGAAAGGGACGCGGGACAATATCGCCGGGACCCTCGCCGCGCTGGAGCAGGCTCTGGCGAAAACGCCATGGTCAATGCGCGATGTGTCTCGCATCTATCTTAACGAAGCCGCGCCGGTCATTGGCGATGTGGCGATGGAGACCATCACCGAGACCATTATCACCGAGTCAACCATGATCGGTCATAACCCGCAGACCCCGGGCGGGGTGGGCGTCGGCGTGGGGACGACCATCGCCCTCGGCCGGCTGGCGACGCTGCCGGCGGCGCAGTATGCCGAGGGGTGGATCGCGCTGATTGACGACGCTGTCGATTTCCTTGACGCCGTGTGGTGGCTCAATGAGGCGATCGACCGCGGGATCAACGTGGTGGCGGCGATCCTCAAAAAGGACGACGGCGTGCTGGTGAACAACCGCCTGCGCAAAACCCTGCCGGTGGTGGATGAAGTGACGCTCCTTGAGCACGTGCCCGAGGGGGTGATGGCGGCGGTGGAGGTAGCCGCGCCGGGGCAGGTGGTGCGGATCCTGTCGAATCCCTACGGCATCGCCACCTTCTTTGGGCTGAGCCCGGAGGAGACCCAGGCCATCGTCCCCATCGCCCGCGCGCTGATTGGCAACCGCTCAGCGGTGGTGCTCAAGACCCCCCAGGGCGACGTGCAGTCGCGGGTGATCCCGGCGGGCAAGATCTACATCAGCGGCGAAAAGCGCCGTGGAGAAGCCGATGTCGCCGAGGGCGCGGAGGGGATCATGCAGGCGATAAGCGCCTGCGCTCCGGTACGCGACATCCGCGGCGAACCGGGCACCCACGCCGGCGGCATGCTCGAGCGGGTGCGCAAGGTGATGGCGTCCCTGACCGGCCATGAGATGAGCGCGATCCACATCCAGGATCTGCTGGCGGTGGATACATTTGTTCCGCGCAAGGTGCAGGGCGGGATGGCTGGGGAGTGCGCCATGGAGAATGCCGTCGGGATAGCGGCGATGGTGAAATCGGATCGTCTGCAGATGCAGGTTATCGCCCGTGAGCTGAGCGCCCGACTCCAGACTGAGGTGGTCGTGGGCGGCGTGGAAGCCAACATGGCCATCGCCGGGGCGTTAACCACGCCGGGCTGTGCGGCGCCGCTGGCGATCCTCGACCTCGGCGCCGGTTCGACGGATGCGGCGATCGTCAGCGCGGAGGGGCAGATCGCCGCGGTGCATCTCGCCGGGGCGGGAAATATGGTCAGCCTGCTGATTAAAACCGAGCTGGGTCTCGAGGATCTTTCGCAGGCGGAAGCGATAAAAAAATACCCGCTGGCCAAAGTGGAAAGCCTGTTCAGTATCCGCCACGAGAATGGCGCAGTGGAGTTCTTCCGGGAAGCCCTCAGCCCGGCGGTGTTCGCCAAAGTGGTGTACATCAAGGAGGGCGAACTGGTGCCGATCGATAACGCCAGCCCGCTGGAAAAAATTCGTCTTGTGCGCCGCCAGGCGAAGGAGAAAGTGTTTGTTACCAACTGCCTGCGCGCGCTGCGCCAGGTCTCCCCCGGCGGTTCCATTCGCGATATCGCTTTTGTGGTGCTGGTGGGCGGCTCATCGCTGGATTTTGAGATCCCGCAGCTTATCACCGACGCCCTGTCGCACTACGGCGTGGTCGCCGGGCAGGGCAACATTCGGGGAACAGAAGGGCCGCGCAATGCGGTCGCCACCGGGCTGGTGCTGGCCGGACATGCCGATTAAGCCGGCGCTCGCGCCAGCCTCTCTCTATAACGTGCTATTTCAGGATGCCAATGATGAACCAGACTTCTAGCTTAACCGGGCAGTGCGTGGCCGAGTTTCTTGGCACCGGACTGCTCATTTTCTTCGGCGCGGGCTGTGTCGCTGCGCTGCGGGTCGCCGGAGCCAGCTTTGGCCAGTGGGAAATCAGTATTATCTGGGGCCTCGGCGTCGCCATGGCCATCTATCTGACGGCTGGCGTCTCCGGCGCGCACCTTAATCCGGCCGTCACCATTGCCCTGTGGCTGTTCGCCTGTTTTGAACGCCGTAAAGTACTGCCGTTTATTGTCGCCCAGACGGCCGGGGCATTCTGCGCCGCCGCCCTGGTGTACGGGCTCTATCGTCAGCTGTTTCTCGATCTTGAACAGAGCCAGCATATCGTTCGCGGTACCGTCGCCAGCCTTAACCTGGCCGGGGTCTTTTCTACCTACCCGCATCCGCATATCACCTTTTGGCAGGCGTTTGCCGTAGAGACCACCATCACGGCGATCCTGATGGCGATGATCATGGCTCTGACCGACGACGGCAATGGCATCCCGCGCGGGCCGCTGGCGCCGTTGCTGATTGGCTTGCTGATCGCCGTGATCGGCGCGTCGATGGGGCCGCTAACCGGCTTTGCGCTGAATCCGGCGCGTGATTTCGGCCCTAAACTGTTTACCAGTCTGGCCGGCTGGGGCGCGATGGCTTTTACCGGCGGGCAGTCGATACCCTACTTTTGGGTGCCGCTGCTGGCGCCGGTGGTGGGGGCGATTATGGGAGCGTTTTTATACCGCAAGCTTATCGGCCACCATCTGCCGTGCGAATGCGCTAGCGATGAGTGAGACGTTGCCCGCCGCATCACGGCGGGCAACGAGGTTAACGTCCCCCGGCGAGTCGCCGGGGATCAGGGTTATTTCTTGATGACCACATTGAGCTCACCGAGTTTGGCGGCGGGGTTCTTGTGGCACTGCTGCAACATTTTCGGCACCGAAACGGTCTCGACTTCATGCCAGTCGACGTAGTCCCCGCCGCTGAAGTCGGTGTTGCGGTTCACCACCCAGAAGGCCACCGGGGTCATGCTTTTTGGGTTCATATCCATAAACTCCTGACAGGTCATATTCTGCGGTGTGGTTTCCAGAACCGCGAACGCCGGGCTGGTCATCAGACAGAATGTGGTGGCCGCTACGGTCAGTACGAGTACTTTAGGCAAATTCATTTTCTTCTCCAGTGACAAAATAGGGCTTAAGCCTGGGCGTGCTTCATTTTATTGCGCAGGACCAGCAAGCCGATGGCGCTAAATATCATTTCAACGCCGATAAAGGCGGTAATAAATATCCAGCTTTGCTGCGGATTCATGGCCAGCCACAGGCAGGCGATAAGTAAATCCAACAGGCCGATAAAAATATTCCAGCCGGCGCCGCTTTGTTTTCGGGTTTGAAATCCGTTGACGATGCGGGAAATACCGCCGAGAACAAATAAAAAGCCGAATAAGAGGGCCAGGCTGCTCATGCCGTTAAGAGGATTAACGACAAAGCTCAGGCCGAGCACGATCCAGGCGATGGCGAAGATCAGCGCCACCAGGCGTGATTTCCAGTGCTGCTGGCGGAAGACGATCAGGCTGTACAGTGAGTAGAAGCCGCAGATCATCAACAACATGCCGGTCACCGTGGCGAGATACCAGCCGGCGACCAGCGGCCAGGCCAGGCAACAGGCCCCGCAGATAAACAGCAGCGCGGCCATCAAGCCGGCATGCCGTTTATATCGAATGAAGACGCGTGGGTTAAACGCATTTAAGGTGTAATGGCTAAACATAAACATAATTGCTCCGCAGATCCCGGTTGCCGGCCTGACGCTGAATAAAATGCGTCATGCTTTATTCAGCGGGCCAAAAGAAAGGTCTGAGGAAAATAGTAGGCCGCGCTATCGGCAGGCGTAAATAAGAGCGCTGAGGTGACTTTATACGCCTTGTCTGACAGCTGTCAGACAAGGCCCGCAATATTCCTTCCGGGCTCTGATTCTCAATGCCCATGATATTTTTTAAGCTGGCTGCGTTTGGTGATGCTTACCGATTTTAATCAGGAGTTAACGATGAAAAAAGTCATTCTGGCGAGCCTGCTGGCAACCATGATGGGTACCTCTCCGGTGTGGGCAGCAGATAGCGCGACGGCAGCGCCAGCCGCGGCAGCCACAGCGCAGGTGCAGAAAGAAGCCGCCGATGTGCTGCAGGTGGCGGTACAGGGCGCGAACGCGATGCGCGACGTCCAGTTCGCCCGTCTGGCGCTGTTCCATGGCCAGCCGGATAGCGCTAAAAAACTGACTGACGACGCCGCCGCGCTGCTGGCCGCCGATGACGCCAGCTGGGCGAAGTTTGTGAAAACCGATGCTAAAGCCAAAATGATCGCCGATCGCTATGTGGTCATTAACGCCTCTATCGCTCTGTCTGAAGACTATGTAGCCACGCCGGAAAAAGAGAGTGCCATTAAATCCGCTAACGAAAAACTGGCGAAAGGCGATCAGAAAGGGGCTATCGATACCCTCCGTCTGGCCGGTATTGGCGTAATTGAGAACCAGTATCTGATGCCGCTCAACCAGACCCGTAAGGCGGTGGCGCAGGCGCAAGACCTGCTGAAAGCTGGAAAATATTACGAAGCGAATCTGGTGCTGAAAGGCGCTGAAGAGGGCATCGTGGTGGACAGCGAGATGCTGGTGGCAGGCAACTGATACCTGTTCCACCCTGAGAGAGCGCAGAGGAAGAAACTGACAAGGATGTCCCCTTAACGGCCGGGCAGGCGGACTGCCCGACCGGAACGGCTAGCGGCCGATCAGGGCGTCGATTTCGCCATCGATCTCGCGCATGACGCCGGTGATGCGCTGTACCACCTCCAGACAGCTTGCCGGCGTTAGCGAGTCAGGCCGCTTCGCCTCAAAAGGGGCGCACAGCGCTTGCAGCGCAGTAATCCCCAGAATTTGCGCTGAACCGTGCAGACGGTGCAGCGCTCGCAGAAAGATCTGTGGCTCATGCCGGGCGATTGCCTGTCCGGCAGCCTGTAAATCCGCGGCCGACGCATCGCGGAACGTCTCCAGCATCTCAGTCATCAGCGCCTGGTCTCCCCCGGTATTTTCGGTCAGCACGCTGAGCCGCAGGTGCCGGGCGACGTTTGGCGATGCGTGGCCCACCGCTAAACGGCTGAGCTCGTGGCTCAGCGTCTGAACCGACACTGGCTTAAACAGACACATATTCATGCCGCTGGCCAGACAGGCCTCCCGCGACTGCGGCAGCGCGCTGGCGGTCACCCCCCAAATCATCAGGTCCGGGTAGCGCCGACGTAGCGACGCCGCCAGCGCCAGGCCATCTTTCTTCGGCATATTGAGGTCCGTGATCAGCAGATCGTAATGTTTGCCAGCGAGCTTATTCTCCGCCTCTTCACCGTCGCAGGCTTCATCGACGCTATAGCCGATAGTGCTGAGCTGGCGCTTGAGCAGCAGCCGGTTGGTGGGATGGTCGTCGGCTATCAATATCGACAGCCCGGGCAAGGCCTGCTGCCTGGCCGGCAACGCCTTCGGCGCGCGAACGGCGCAGCGACTCACCTTGACTGGCAGGGTGATGGTGAAGGTGGTCCCCACGCCAGGATGGCTAACCATCTCCAGTCGGCCCTGCATGAGTGCGACCAGCTCCTGGCAAATGACCAGACCCAGGCCGGAACCGGTCTGTTTGCGCCCCTGGCGCGCCTGCGCATAACGGTGAAAGAGAGTGGTCTGCTCTTCTTCGCCGATCCCGCAGCCGCTGTCGCTAATGATGAGGGTCAGCTCCCCCTGCGTCTCATCCGCTTGCGTCAGCCGGCAGTCGACCTGAATCGCGCCCTCGGTAGTAAACTTCAGCGCATTGCCGATGAGATTATTGAGGATTTGCCGTAGCGCCTGCGGGTCGATCCACAGCATGGTCCCCTCCTGTAGCGCGTTATGGTCGTGGAGCGCGATCCCCTTTTGCTGCGCCAGCGCGCCGAAGGTGTGACACTGCTGCGACACGACCTGTGCGACATCGCTCCACTGCGGGGTGATCTGGTATTTTCCCGACTCAATCTTGTCGATATCGAGAATATTACCGATCAGCCCCAGCAGGGTTTGCGCCGTCGACCCCGCCAGCTCGATCGCCTCTTTACGCTGACCGACGTTCAGCTCCGGTTTCGCCAGCAGTTCCAGAAAGCCGACGATGGCGCTCACCGGCGTGCGCAGCTCGTGACTCATGCTGGCCAGAAAGCGACTCTTGGCTTTTGTCGCCTGAATTGCTTTGTCTTTTTCCCGCTCCAGCGCGCAGGAGAGGGCCTCCTTCTGCGCCAGCTCCTCCTCCAGCCGCTGCTGAGAGTCTTTGCGTTTGCGCACTTCCCGGCACAGGGAGAGTCCCCACCCGAGGCTGATGGCGATCAGCACCAGCGCGAAGGCGATCAGCTGGTAAAACTGGCGGCTATACTGGCTCCAGTTCTCTATTTGCTGGCTGGAAATTTTCGACCACTTCTCGGTCATCTGCAGAATATCCCGCGGCGGAATGGCCTGCAGCGCTTTGCTGAGGATGGCGGCCAGCACCGGCTCATCGCGCGGGATCGCCAGCCGAATGGCGGCGACCGGGAGTCCGTCGATGCGGGCGTAGTGCAGACCCTGTGGATAATAGTGGTCGATCATATAGCGGGCGGAAAGCTCCGACGCTACCGCGGCATCCACCTCGCCTTCCTCCACCATCTTCATCGCGACGCCAACGTTATCCGTCTCCACCCAGTCAACCTGCGGAAAGCGCGCTTTCAGGTCGTGGGCGGCGATTGGCCCCACTGGCAGGGCGATCCGCGCCGGGCGGGCCAGCAGATGTGGGTCGGGGGCGCTGCCGCGGGCGACCAGCACAAAAGCCACGTTAATCAGCGGGTCGCTGAGGGTGACGTAGGCCTGCGGCTGTGGGGTCAGAGTCGCGGCGGGCATGATCGCCCAGTCCTCTTTTTCCATCCGCTTTGCCAGATCCTGACGGTTGCGCACCAGGATGGGGTCAAACTGCAGCCCGGTCTGTAGCGAGAAAATATTCAGCATATCGGCCATAATGCCGCGCAGCTCGTCCTCGTCATCCACCAGAGTAAAAGGCGGAAAATAGGGGTTGACCAGCAGGCGGACGCGACGATGCTTCTGTAGCCAGCGCTGCTCTTCGGCGCTAAAGGATAGCGGCGTATTGAGAAATGACAGATCGCCGCGGTTGAGCCAGTTTTGCATGATCCGCATCGCGGTATCGCTGTCGATAGCGTGGATAAAACGGTCAAGGAGCTGGTGCAGCGCCGGTCGATCCTCGCGGGTGACAAAGCGGTTGTGCTGCTCCTGCTGACGAAAATAGTGTGCGATGACCAGCGATTGCGAGAAATATTTCGAGATGCAGTGGCCGGTGGTGATGTTGTTGCCGATGAAATACTGATTCTCGCCGCTGACCACCGAGGCGAGAGCCTGATAGTCGCTATCGTAAAGGGTGATTTTGGCGTTGGGAAACGCCTGCTGAATGATATCGAAAAAGGCGCAATCGCGGGTGCAGGCCAGCGTGACGCGGCGGTCGGTGGTCAGCGGCGGCAGGGGGGATTTTAGCGAGGTGACCAGCGTCGGCCAGGTTTTGATCAGCGGTGCGGTGTGCGTCAGTCCCGGGGCGAGCGCATCCCGGTGCGCCACCTGAGTGAGCAGGGTATCCACCTGGCGGTCGGCCAGGGCGGCCAGCGCCTGCTGCTCGGTGTCATATTGGCGGATAACCACCTTCAACCCGAGGCTGTGCGCCATTAGCGCCAGATAGTCGGCGTTAATTCCCTGATAGCTCTCCTCGTCGCTGTCGTAGACGATAGGCGTCATCTCAGGCAGCCAGGTGCCGACGGTCAGCGTCGGCCGGGCGGCCAGCCAGACCTTTTCCGTATCGTTAAGCGGAATGTCGATTGCCGCAATGTGGGCATGGCTTTTCAGCTCCAGTTGCTTCATGGCAAACGCGGCGGGGGAGTGGCTTAGCGCCAGTCCGACAATCAGGGATAAAATAAGACGAACGACCATGGCATCACCCTATTTTATTGCGTTGCGCAAAGTCATAAAGCTCAAGCAGGGAGCTGCAGCCTAATTTATCCATCAGACGGACCTTATAGGTGCTGACCGTCTTATTGCTGATATTCATTTTGCTGCCGATGGTGGTGTAGTCGACGCCGCTGAGGATATAGCGGAAGACTTTCATCTCCTGCGTTGACAGCGTATCCAGCCGGTCCTGATCGGTGATGCCGTGGGTGCAGAAGCGCTCCAGTGAAAAGGGGAAATAGCTGTAGCCATTATTGGCCGCCTCGATCGCGGCGAGGATATTATTCATTCCCTCTTTTTTACTCACAAAACCATTGGCCCCGCAGTCGGCGCTGCGTTTGCCGTAGAACCGTTCATTTTTGGCGGAAATGACGATAATTTTTCCCTGGTAGCGGCGTTTGCGCAGCTGCTCAAGAACGTCGATGCCGCTGAGCTCCGGAATATCGACGTCAACGATCAGCAGGTCAGGCTGCATCGTTTCGGCGGCCTGCACCGCATGAGCGCCGCTGTCGAGCTCTGCCGCGACGGTAATACCGTTGGTATCGAGTAGGTTGCGAATGGCGATACGTGCCAATGGATGATCGTCAATGATTATCGCATTCATGGGGGCGTAAATCCTGATATGAAAAAGAAGGGCGATGTCTGGTGCAGGTGCGGCGGGGGTTATTTTTATCGATGCCGTAATAAGGCGCAATTGTAACACAAATCGTTTTCGCCCGGGGAAGATATTCTGGGCGAACCCTTCGCTGAATATATTTGCATATCTGGATGACAGCTGTAGGAACAGGCGTTCGCTTACTTCAGCGCTGTCTGGTATTAAAAAAAATGCAAACGATTAATCTGCTCTTTTTAAGGTGAGTTGTCGGGAATATCGTCCGGTGACAACTGGCAGGTAAAATAATAACAATGGCAAAAGTGAAGCTCGCCCTTTGGCAAAAATGGGTTTGGAAACGTCTAATGGCAGGAATAATACTCGTGGCAATGAGTAGCGCCGCGGTGGGTAAGGACGCCTCGCCCGCTGAGGCGCGGACGCGCGATATGATGCGCTGTCAGGATTATCTGCAGCTGGATCCGCGCACCTGGACGCCGATGGTGATCTGGCTGATGAATGATCCTTTTTCCCTGCAGCCGCCGGAGTGGACCGACTTCCATGAAGCCGAGCTGGTGCTGACGCCGATCCTCACCGAAATCTGCCGTCAGGAGCCAGATGCCTGGCTGACTTCGCTGCGGGAACGGCTCAATTCTTATCAGCAGGTGCGGTCGCTAAATTAAGCGACCGCGATAAAGCGGCAGAAAAAGTGACTAAATGTGCAGTTAGCAGCCTTCTCCTGCGCAAAGGCTCAGCAGCGGCCCGCTTTTTTCGAGAGAGCGTCGCAGGTTTTGCTGGCTGGCGTCGGGTTGCTGCCAGCACAGATGGCATCCGAGACGGTGCTACTGCCGCCCAGCGGGATCAGTCCATAAAGTTTCGGCTCGGCGGCTTTAGTCACATAGCAGCGATGGCGGGTGTTGCCGATGGTCGCCACAAAGTTGGTTTTCACATCCTGCTGCTTCGCATCGGAAATTGTCACCTGTGAAGCATCGACATTAAAAGCAAAGGCGGCGGCCTCTTTCATTTCACTTTCCGTCGCCATTGGCGGTTTAGCTACGCAACCCATTAATAACAGTGCCAGACAGGTACTGATTGATATATCCCGTATTTTCATCATTTCATCCTTTTTGTGAGTCAACGGGTTATATATAAGAGGAGCGAGAGGGGGGCGTTGATTTTGATCAGCTGGTACAGGGAAGGGGTATTTTTCGGAAATTGGCCTGAATTGTTAAAGTTATCGTGAGCAGTATGAATTCCAGCGTTGAGGGAATGAAAGGCGTTTTATGCCGACCTTGCGTAGTAAGACAGAGTAAACAGGAACGCGGCAATGATGGACTGGCTTCGGGAGGTGGGCAACGCAGATGGCCTGCGCAAACTTTTGCCAGGATAGAGCACTGTCTATTTTAGCGTAAGCGTAAATTTTCCTTTTCGCGATAACGGATTTTTTATCCTCTTAGCGGAATGGCAAGAAAATGCTGACCACGCGCATTGCTCAACGGCTTATGTTGCCATTTTATCGCTATTCTAAAATTTAGAAACAAAAAAGCCACTCTTTCGAGTGGCCTAACTGTATGTATTTACTGCTAAAATTTGGTGGCCCCTGTTGGGTTTGAACCAACGACCAAGCGATTATGAGTCGCCTGCTCTAACCACTGAGCTAAGGGGCCGTGGCGAGGGATTATAAAGTAACTGACGGTTGCAATCCAGCGTAAAGCGCGCAGCTGCTGTTTTTATAAACAATGCATTTTCAATCCTTTATAATCATGTTTTAGCCATACAGCCGGAGAAAACATGATTAGCGATATCCTTGCGCCTGGCCTGCGCGTTGTCTTTTGCGGTATCAACCCGGGGAAGTCCTCCGCCCATACCGGCTTTCATTTTGCCCATCCTGGCAATCGCTTCTGGAAGGTCATCCATCAGGCCGGGTTTACCGACCGACAGCTCAGGCCGGAAGAGGAGCTGCAGCTGCTGGATACGCGCTGCGGCATCACCATGCTGGTTGAGCGTCCGACGGTGCAGGCCAGCGAGGTCGCCCTGCAGGAGCTGCGCAGTGGCGGCCGTGAGCTGGTGAGGAAGATTGAGGAGTATCAGCCGCAGGCGCTGGCGGTGCTCGGCAAGCAGGCCTTCGAGCTGGCCTTTAACCAGCGCGGCGCGAAGTGGGGGAAACAGGCCATGACCATCGGCACGACCAAGGTGTGGGTGCTGCCCAATCCCAGCGGCTTAAATCGGGCGACGCTCGATAAGCTGGTGGCAGCCTATCGTGAACTGGATGATGCCCTGGCGACTCGCGGCCAGTAGCGGAGAGGGGCGACTTTCCCCGAGCGACCAGCGAAACGCCATAAAAAAAGCTCCCCGCAGGGAGCTTTTTAATCAGCTGGCGACGATTAATCGTCGAGGAAGCTACGCAGCACTTCAGAACGGCTCGGGTGGCGCAGTTTACGCAGCGCCTTCGCTTCGATCTGACGGATACGTTCGCGAGTAACGTCGAACTGTTTACCCACTTCTTCCAGCGTGTGGTCGGTGTTCATGTCGATACCGAAACGCATACGCAGGACTTTCGCTTCACGAGCGGTGAGGCCGGCCAGCACGTCGTGCGTTGCCGCGCGCAGGCTCTCGGTGGTCGCGGAATCCAGCGGCAGCTCGAGGGTGGTATCCTCGATGAAATCCCCCAGATGCGAATCTTCATCGTCGCCGATCGGCGTTTCCATGGAGATAGGCTCTTTGGCGATCTTCAGCACTTTACGGATCTTGTCTTCCGGCATCAGCATGCGCTCAGCCAGCTCTTCCGGGGTCGGTTCACGGCCCATCTCCTGCAGCATCTGACGGGAGATACGGTTGAGCTTGTTGATGGTCTCAATCATATGCACCGGAATACGGATGGTGCGCGCCTGATCCGCGATAGAGCGGGTGATAGCCTGACGGATCCACCAGGTGGCGTAGGTCGAGAACTTATAGCCGCGACGGTATTCGAACTTATCAACCGCTTTCATCAGACCGATGTTGCCTTCCTGAATCAGGTCGAGGAACTGCAGACCGCGGTTGGTGTATTTCTTGGCGATCGAGATAACCAGACGCAGGTTCGCTTCCACCATCTCTTTCTTCGCCCGGCGGGCTTTCGCTTCACCGATGGACATGCGACGGTTGATATCCTTCACCTGCTCGATGGTCAGGCCGGTCTCTTCTTCGATCTGCTGCAGCTTCTGCAGGCCGCGCTGCACGTCTTCTTTCACTTCCAGCAGCTTCTCGGACCACGGCTTGTTCATCGCCACCGCGGCGTTGAACCAGGTTTCGCTGGTTTCGTTGCCGGTGAACAGGGTGATGAAGTTTTTCTTCGGCATTTTGCACTGCTCAACGCACAGCTTCATGATGATACGTTCCTGAGTACGAACGCGATCCATCATGCTGCGCATGCTGTTGACCAGGTAATCGAACTGCTTCGGCACCAGGCGGAACTGCTTGAAGACTTCGGACAGCTTCAGGATCTCTTCCTGGGCGGCGGCAT
Source organism: Klebsiella sp. JB_Kp004 (assembly GCF_040065795.1). Classification (NCBI taxonomy): domain Bacteria; kingdom Pseudomonadati; phylum Pseudomonadota; class Gammaproteobacteria; order Enterobacterales; family Enterobacteriaceae; genus Klebsiella; species Klebsiella sp. JB_Kp004. The sequence continues at coordinate 62,794 of NZ_JBEAKW010000042.1, forward strand.
GGCTACGACCTTTGGCTTTGATGGTGTCGCGCGTCAGCTCGTACTGGGTACGCAGCTCGGCGAACTTCTCACGGGCCAGCTCAGGGTCGATGCTGTTGTCGTCATCGCTGTTGTCGTCGGCGTCTTCATCTTCGTCTTCGTCTTCGTCGTCATCCATCTCTTCCTGAGACAGCTCGGAGCCAACGTGGGTGGCGGTCGGCGCCATATCTTCTTCGGCGTTCGGATCGACGAAACCGGTGATCAGATCGGACAGACGGGCTTCTTCCGCTTCAACGCGGTCGTACTGCTCAAGCAGGTAGGTGATCGCTTCCGGATATTCGGCAACGGAGCACTGCACCTGGTTGATGCCGTCTTCGATGCGTTTGGCGATGTCGATTTCGCCTTCACGGGTCAGCAGCTCTACGGTACCCATTTCACGCATGTACATGCGCACCGGGTCGGTCGTGCGCCCGATTTCGGATTCCACGCTGGAGAGCACCTGCGCGGCGGCTTCGGCAGCATCTTCATCCGCGGTGTTTTCGGCAAGCATCAGATCATCGGCATCCGGTGCTTCTTCCATCACCTGAATGCCCATGTCGTTGATCATTTGGATGATGTCTTCGATCTGATCGGAATCGACGATATCTTCCGGCAGATGGTCATTGACCTCGGCATAGGTCAGATAGCCTTGCTCCTTACCACGTTGGACAAGAAGCTTCAGCTGTGACTGCGGGTTTTGCTCCATAAGACGGTATCCACACTTAATTCGTTTGATTGGTGTCGGCAGGCGGGCTGTCGACATTTAAAGCGAGGGCGTACTTATATTATTGCCGCTGCGCCTCTGCGCGGCTGTCGGGGGCTTCCCGATCGATACTCGGCACTTAAGCCGTTAAATACGGTGTCCTTCACGTTGCTCTGCGTTCTGCTGCTGCATCAATGCAACGTGAATGACTGAGTCTGTCATTTATTTTTTCGCCAGCTCCTGGCTGATGGTCCAGAGCTCCCGGCGTTCCTCACTGCTTAAACCGTGTGTGCGATCGCGAGCTATCAACTCTTCCTGTCGCAGTTCCAGCAGTGAATCAAACATATGGTTGAGCGAGTCGGTGAAGGTTTGTTCAGCGATATCTTTATCTGCTATATCGTCCCACATCGACAGTTTTTCAAGGGTTGCGGCCTCTTTTGTGCCGCGATATTGCTCTAAAAGTTGCCCGGTTGTCAGACCAGGCTGCGCCAGACAGCTTTTCACCAGCTCGCCGAACAGGCTCAGCCCCGGCATTTTGCGCGAGTCCAGCCCCTCCAGCGGTGGGACTAACGGCGCCAAATCCGGGTTTTGCACCAGCAGTCCTATCAGTATACGCATGGTCGTGCGTTTTAGCTGTGGTGCGGGGCGCGGCGCGCCATTTTCCGCCTGTTTTGGCATTAAACGTTCAAGCTGGGCGTCATCTAAAATGCCCAGCTTGTTGCCCAGCTCCTGACGCAAATAGATGCGCAGGGTTTCGCCCGGCACCTGGGTTATCAGCGGCAGCGCCAGCGTGCTCAGCTGCGCGCGCCCGTCCGGCGTGCTGAGGTCGACCTGCGGCAGCAGGCTGTTAAACAAGAACGTGGAGAGCGGCTGAGCCTGCTCCATCCGCGCCTCGAACGCCGCTTTGCCCTCTTTACGCACCAGCGTATCCGGGTCTTCGCCGTCAGGCAGAAACATAAAGCGCAGCTGGCGACCATCGGTCATGTACGGCAGCGCCGTCTCCAGCGCGCGCCAGGCGGCATCGCGGCCGGCCCGGTCGCCGTCGTAGCAGCAGATGACGTTATTGGTCACCCGGAACAGCAGCTGGATATGGTCGGCTGTGGTCGAGGTACCCAGCGAGGCGACAGCATAGTTGATGTCGTACTGCGCCAGCGCCACGACGTCCATATAGCCTTCGACAACCAGCAACCGCGGTGGTTCGGGGTTGTCCTGCTGCGCTTCATACAGGCCATACAGCTGACGGCCTTTATGGAATATGTCGGTTTCCGGGGAGTTGAGATACTTCGGCAGGGCATCGCCCAGCACCCGTCCGCCAAACCCAATCACCCGGCCTCGCTTATCGCGGATGGGAAACATTACCCGTTCGCGGAAGCGGTCGTAACTGCGTCCCTGATCGTTGGTAACCAGCATGCCGGCATCAATAAGCGACTGGCGGTTTTCCTGATTGCCGCCAAAACGTTTTAAAACGTTATCCCAACCTGGGGGAGCATAGCCGATGGCAAAGCGCGTAATCACCTCGCTGCTTAACCCCCGTTTTGCCAGGTACTGGCGCGCAGGGTCGGCGGCGGGCTGCATCAGAGACTGTTGATAAAACGTATTCAGACCATCCAGTAACTGGTAGAGGTTCTGCCGTTGATGGCGCTCTATCTGGCTGGGTCCGTTGCCTGCTTCATAAGGCACTTCGAGGTTGTGCATGGCGGCCAGCTCTTCGACCGTTTCCACGAACTCGAGCTTGTCGTAGTTCATCAGGAAATCGATAGCATTGCCGTGCGCCCCGCAGCCGAAGCAGTGGTAAAACTGTTTTTCACCGTTGACGGTGAAAGAGGGGGTTTTTTCGTTATGGAACGGACAGCACGCGTGAAAATTTTTGCCCTGCTTTTTCAGCTTTACCCGCGCATCGATCAGATCGACGATGTCGGTTCTGGCAAGCAGATCGCTAATAAATACACGTGGAATTCGTCCAGCCATAAGCCCCGTTATTTCTGATGACTATAAACGAAAATAAGCCGCGCATTCCTTTCGGAAGCACGGCCTTACAACTACAACTCGGTCTGAATTGAGAGCGTCGCTCTCAACAGATTAGTACAGACGAGTACGGCGTGCGTTTTCGCGAGCCAGTTTCTTCGCGTGACGTTTCACTGCAGAAGCTTTAGCGCGCTTACGTTCGGTAGTCGGTTTTTCATAGAACTCACGACGACGAACTTCCGCCAGAACACCTGCTTTTTCGCAGGAACGCTTGAAGCGACGCAGAGCTACGTCGAACGGCTCGTTTTCACGTACTTTAATTACCGGCATGTGCCTCTCACCTTTGATTAATTCGGTTTGCCGCTGGCCGCAATGCCAGCTTATTTCAAAATGGTGCGGAATTTTACTGCAACTACTGCTGCTTTGTAAAGCACCGGCGCCTTTTTTGAAAGGGACTTTTATAAGGGTGAGGAGTATACACGAAGAGAGCACCAGGGGTGAGCAAAGTTTTACATCGCCGGTCATTGGACCTACACTGCGCGGTATTGAAGCGAGGTAAAACAACTCATGCGTGTACTGGGCATTGAAACATCCTGCGATGAAACCGGCATCGCGATTTATGACGACCAGCAAGGTCTGTTAGCCAACCAACTGTATAGTCAGGTGAAACTGCATGCGGACTACGGCGGCGTGGTGCCGGAGCTGGCATCGCGCGACCACGTGCGCAAAACGGTGCCGCTTATCCAGGCGGCGCTGAAAGAGGCCGGTCTGACGGCGAAAGATATCGATGCCGTCGCCTATACGGCGGGTCCTGGCCTGGTGGGGGCGCTGCTGGTCGGCGCCACCGTGGGCCGGTCGCTGGCCTTCGCCTGGAACGTGCCGGCGATTCCGGTACACCATATGGAAGGGCACCTGCTGGCGCCGATGCTGGAAGATAACCCGCCAGCGTTCCCGTTCGTCGCGCTGCTGGTCTCCGGCGGTCATACTCAGCTGATCAGCGTCACCGGCATCGGCCAGTACGAGCTGCTGGGCGAGTCGATTGACGATGCGGCGGGCGAAGCCTTTGATAAAACCGCGAAACTGCTGGGGCTGGATTATCCCGGCGGGCCGATGCTGTCGAAAATGGCGTCCCAGGGTACTGAAGGCCGCTTCGTCTTCCCGCGTCCGATGACCGACCGTCCGGGGCTGGACTTCAGCTTCTCCGGTCTGAAGACCTTCGCCGCCAATACTATTCGCAGCAATGGCGACGATGAGCAAACCCGCGCCGACATCGCCCGCGCGTTTGAGGATGCGGTCGTCGATACGCTAATGATTAAATGTCGCCGCGCGCTGGAGCAAACCGGCTTTAAGCGTCTGGTGATGGCGGGAGGCGTGAGCGCCAACCGCACCCTGCGGGCGAAGCTGGCGGAGATGATGCAAAAACGCGGCGGCGAGGTGTTCTACGCCCGCCCTGAGTTCTGTACCGATAACGGCGCGATGATCGCCTACGCCGGCATGGTGCGTCTGCAAACCGGCGCCAAAGCCGAGCTCGGCGTGACGGTCCGCCCGCGCTGGCCGCTGGCCGAGCTGCCTGCCGCCTAAAGCGTCCTGATACAGGCCGACGTCACGTCGGCCTGCCTTCCTGACTACTCCATACTTTTACACAGCGAGCAGATGGCGCCCTGATGCTTATGCGAGTGCATCACGTCCGGGCGCTCGTACTCTTCCTCACAGCTAACGCATTGATATACGGTGGTCGAGGCGTTCCCCGCCGCGTCATAGCGCGGTTCGGCGATACCGTCATCCACCTGCTTAATATAGTAGCGCCCGCGGGTGAGGAGCCCCATCAGCGGGGTCATGACAAAGGCAACGACCAGCGCAATCAGCGGCGAGAACGGCGCCAGCGTCGCCCCCAGCAGACCGAAGAAGGCGCAGATCGACAGCCCGGCGGCCAGGCCAAAGGAGACCACGCCCACCGGGTTAACGTTGTAGATCATGCCGCGACGATACTCCGGCTGCGCCGGCGCCAGCTTGAGCAAGCCTTTATTAAAGGTGATGTCGGTCGCCACCACCACGACCCAGGCGATGGCGAAGTTGGAGTAAAAGCCGAGGATCCACGACAGGGCGCTGAACATATCGCCTTCCATCAGCGCCAGGGCAATCGCCAGGTTGACCACCACAAAAATAATCCGCCCCGGATAGCGTTTGGTGGTGCGGGTCCAGGCGCTGGTCCACGCCAGCGAGCCGGAATAGGCATTGGTGACGTTAATTTTGATCTGCGAGATCACCACCAGCACCACCGCCAGCGTCAGAGCCAGCCAGCCGGGCACCAGGTTATCGAAGACGCTGACGAACTGCTGCACCGGTTCGGTATTGTGTACCGCCGGGAAACGGGTCAACAGATAGAAGCCGAGGAAGGCGCCGATAATCTGTTTGATCGCGCCTAGCACCACCCAGCCCGGGCCGGCGGAAAAGACCGCCAGCCACCAGGCTTTACGGTTCTCAGCGGTTTTAGGCGGCATAAAGCGCAGGTAATCAATTTGCTCGCCAATCTGCATGATCAGCGACAGGCATACCCCGGCTCCGAGCATGATGGCGGTGATATCCACCGTCGACGCGCTGTTTTTACCGGCGAAATGCAGGAAGCCGTCCACCAGCTGCGGATCTTTGACAATCAGCCACACCACCGGCACCACCATCAGCACCAGCCACAGCGGAGTGGTCCACACCTGCAGGCGGGTCAGGGCTTTCATGCCATAGACCACCAGCGGGAGCACCATCAGGGTGGCGATCAGATACCCCATCCACAGCGGGATCCCGAGGCCCACCAGCAGCCCCTGGGCCATGATCGAGCCTTCGAGGGCGAAGAAGATAAAGGTGAAGCCGGCAAAAATAATGCTGGTGATCACCGAGCCGAAATAGCCGAAGCCGGCGCTGCGGGTGATCAGGTCAAGGTCAATGTTGTAGCGCGCGGCGGTGATCGCCAACGGAATGCCGGTGAGGAAGATCACCAGCGCCGCCACCAGGATCGAATAGATGGCGTTGCTGGTGCCCCAGGCCATACCGATGCTGGCGCCGATGGAAAAGTCCGCCAGATAGGCGATGCCGCCCAGCGCCGTGACCGCGACGACGCCCGGTCCCCAGCGGCGGAAGCTCAGCGGGGCGTAACGTAAGGTGTAATCTTCTAAGGTTTCCCGGGAGCCGGAAGTCCGCGCGGTCGCGGGTAATTCAGGGTTGAGATCCAGTGATGACATAGTCATTCCTTAATGGTTAGGCATGACTTGAATTAGCAAACCTTATGCCATATTGCAGGGCAGGCGTGGCGGGGAGGGTGGTGCAGAGTGACAGAAGAGAGGGCAGGAGCTGCACCATCCGGACGCGCTTGCGCCCGGCTGGTGCAAAAGGCCTATTTGCCGAGCATGCCTTTGTCTTCGAGGAAGGCAATAATGGTGCTCAGGCCGTCGCCACGCTTCAGGTTGGTGAAGGTCCATGGGCGATCGCCGCGCATACGCTGGGTATCGCTCGCCATCACCTCCAGTGAAGCGCCCACATAGGGGGCAAGGTCGGTTTTATTGATCACCAGAAAATCGGATTTGGTGATCCCCGGCCCGCCTTTGCGCGGGATCTTCTCCCCTTCGGCCACGTCGATAACATAGATGGTCAGATCCGCCAGCTCCGGGCTGAAGGTGGCGCTCAGGTTATCGCCGCCGCTTTCCACGAAGATAAGGTCGAGGTTACCGAATTTTTCACTCAGCGCTTCCACCGCGGCGAGGTTCATCGAGGCATCTTCACGGATCGCCGTGTGCGGGCAGCCGCCGGTTTCCACCCCGACAATGCGTTCAGGCGCCAGCGCGCCCGCTTCAGTGAGGATGCGCTGATCTTCTTTGGTGTAGATGTCGTTGGTGACCACCGCCAGCTGCCAGGTATCGCGCATCGCTTTGCACAGCGCTTCCAGCAGGGCGGTTTTACCGGAGCCGACCGGGCCGCCAACGCCGACGCGCAGCGGGTGTTTATAAGAATTCATGGCTTCTCCTAGGAACGGAATAATCGGGAGTATTGGGTTTCATGCCGGGCAGAGGCGATGGCGGCGAGCGGCGTGGCCGAACCGATATCGCCGTCCGGCGCGACCAGCGCGCGGGGCATCGCCGCCGCGTAGTGGTCGCAAAGACGTAAAATCAGCTGTTGAGCGGCCTGCTGGCCGAAGGGCACCAGCTTAACGCCGGCCATCACGGCGCTCTCAATCCAGCTGTAGCCCAGGCTTAGGGCCATCTCGGGCAGCGCGATGCGCCAGCGCACGCCGAGCCAGGCCATCCCGGCGAGCTGGCTTTGCTGGCACAGCGTGCGCCACGGCGGTGGACAGTCCGGCTGCCAGTCGCCAAGCAGGCGGGCAAACGCCGCGCCGCGGTTGCGCTCTTCCTCCCGCAGTTCACGGGTCTCCCGGCAGGCCAGCAGATAAGCCGTCCAGCGCCGGGCCGCGGCGATATCGCCTTGTTCGCAGGCGCGGTACAGGCGGGCGAACAGCGGCAGGTCGACGGTAAAAAAGCCTTCCGTCATCTGCCGTCGCTGCCAGCGCTCGAAGGCCGCGACGTCCGGCACCCATCCGGCTTCCACAGCCCACTCCAGCCCCTGGGACCAGCTGTAACCCCCTACCGGCAGGTTGCTGCTGGCCAGCTGCATCAGCCGCAGACGTTGTTCCGCTGTCGACATGCTAGTGGCTGTGAGCGTGGTGGTCATGATGAGCATGATGATGACCGTGGCTTTCGCTGGCGTAAGCGCCGGCTTCCGGCTCGAACGGCAGCTGGCCAAAGGTCACCGTCAGGCCGAACTGGCGCAGCATATCGTCCAGCACGTGATCGTGATGGTAGCGCAGCTCGCCCGGCATGATCTGCAGCGGTACGTGACGATTGCCGAGGTGGTAGCAGGCCTTCGCCAGCATAAACGGATCGTCGCAGCGCACCACCGACACTCCTTCATCAGCGGCAATCACCTGCACAAATTCGGTGCCGTCTTCGTTGCTGAGCACATCGCCGCCGCGCAGCAGCAGCCCGCGGGGCAGCAGCAGGCCGGCTTCCCGGCCATCGTTGAGGGTGACTTTTACCCGGCTTTTGACGCGAACATCAATCGGCAGCGTAACGCTGGCGGTCGCGGCGGCGGGGGTCTCCAGACGTTGAGTTAAATAAAGCATCCGCTCTCCTTAAAACAGAAAATAACGTTGCGCCATCGGCAGAACCTCTGCCGGCTCGCTGGTGATGAGTTCGCCATCCACCCGCACCTCATAAGTCTGCGCGTCGACGGTGATGTTAGGCTGCAGGCTGTTGTGCACCATGTCGGCTTTCTGCACCGTACGGCAGCCTTTCACCACGGCGATCGCGCTGCGCAGGTTCAGCCGCTCGGCTACGCCGTTGTCCGCCGCCGCCTGCGACAGGAAGGTGAGGCGGCAGTGATGGCGGGCGCTGCCCAGTGCGCCAAACATCGGGCGGTAGTGCACCGGCTGCGGGGTTGGAATAGAGGCATTGATATCGCCCATCGGCGCGATGGCGATCATGCCGCCTTTGATCACGGTGGCCGGTTTCACGCCGAAGAAGGCAGGCGACCAGACCACAAGGTCCGCCAGCTTACCCACCTCAATGGAGCCGACTTCGTGTGCGATGCCGTGGGTCAGCGCCGGGTTGATGGTGTATTTGGCGATGTAGCGCTTCACGCGGAAGTTGTCGTTATCCCCGGTCTCCTCCGCCAGCGCTCCGCGCTGCACCTTCATGCGGTGCGCCACCTGCCAGGTGCGGAGAACCACTTCCCCGACGCGGCCCATGGCCTGCGAATCCGAGGAGGTGAGTGAGAAGGCGCCAAGGTCGTGCAGCACGTCTTCCGCAGCGATGGTTTCCCGGCGAATGCGCGACTCGGCAAAGGCCACGTCCTCGGCGATGTCCGGGTCCAGATGGTGGCAGACCATCAGCATATCGAGATGTTCATCGATGGTGTTAAGGGTGTAGGGCAGCGTTGGGTTGGTGGAGGACGGCAAAATGTTCGGGTGGGCGCAGGCGGTGATGATATCCGGCGCATGGCCGCCGCCGGCCCCTTCGGTATGGAAGGTGTGAATGGTGCGCCCGCCGATGGCGGCGAGGGTATCTTCCACAAAACCGGACTCATTGAGCGTGTCGCTGTGCAGCGCGACCTGAATATCCATCTCATCGGCGACGGTTAACGCGCAGTCGATCGCCGCCGGGGTGGCGCCCCAGTCCTCATGGATCTTCAGGCCAATAACGCCCGCCGCCACCTGCTCGCGCAGAGCGTCCGGCTGAGAAACGTTGCCCTTGCCCAGCAGGCCGATATTGACCGGCAGGCTGTCGGCCGCCTGCAGCATGCGTGAGATATACCATGGCCCCGGGGTGCAGGTGGTGGCATGGGTACCCGCCGCCGGGCCGGTGCCGCCGCCGACCATGGTGGTCACGCCGGAGACCAGCGCCTCTTCCGCCTGCTGCGGACAGATCCAGTGAATATGGGTATCGATCCCGCCGGCGGTGACGATTTTTCCTTCGGCGGCAATGACTTCCGTCGCGGCGCCGATGGGGATGGTGACGTTGGGCTGGATGTCGGGGTTGCCGGCTTTGCCGATGGCGAAGATCCGACCGTCCTTCACACCGATATCGGCCTTAACGATCCCCCAGTGATCGACGATCAGCGCATTGGTGAGCACCAGGTCGACACAGTCGGCGGCCAGCATCTGTCCCTGACCCATCCCGTCGCGGATCACTTTGCCGCCGCCGAATTTGACCTCTTCCCCGTAGGTGGTCAAATCGTCCTCGACCTCTATCCACAGCTCGGTATCGGCCAGGCGCACCTTGTCGCCGATGGTGGGGCCGAACATGTCGGCATAGGCCTGGCGTGAAATATTACTCATCGTTTGCCTCCAGAGGGCCCATGACCTTGCCGCGGAAGCCGAAAACGGCGCGGTGACCGGCGAAGGCCACCAGCTCAACCTCGCGTTTCTGGCCAGGTTCAAAGCGTACCGCCGTGCCGGCCGGGATATTCAGGCGATAGCCGGTGGCCTGCTGACGGTTGAACTTCAGCGCCGGGTTGACCTCGGCGAAATGGTAGTGCGAACCGACCTGAATCGGCCGATCGCCGTGGTTTTCAACGACCACGCGACAGGTCGCCCGGCCGGTGTTGAGGGCTATCTGGCCGGGCTTAACGTGATATTCACCGGGGATCATGGCGCTACCTCAGATAATCGGGTTGTGAACGGTGACCAGCTTCGAGCCGTCCGGGAAGGTGGCTTCGACCTGGATATCCGGGATCATTTCCGGGACGCCCTCCATCACCTGCTCGCGGGTCAGGACGTGACGGCCTTCCTCCATCAGCGAGGCCACGCTTTTGCCGTCGCGGGCGCCTTCCATAATAAAGGCGCTGATCAGGGCCACGGACTCCGGATAGTTGAGCTTCAGGCCGCGGGCCAGGCGGCGTTCCGCCACCAGCGCGGCGGTAAACAGCAACAGCTTGTCTTTTTCTCGGGGGGTCAGTTCCATAACGTTCTCTTAAGTCAGCCAGATTCGGGGAAGTACGGGGGATTTGCCGGTGAGATGAGGGCGCAGAAACTGCCAGACGTCGCGCATCACCTGCTGGCAAACCAGATTATCGTCACTGAGGAAGCGCACCGTCAGCAGGCGGTCGGTCAGGCTGGCGCCGGCGTAGAGGCCGAGCGGCGCCAGCGCGTCGCGCACCCCGTCGAGCAGGGCATCGGTTGCCGGATAGCACAGCAGCGTGCCGACCCAGGGGCGTCCGGCGACGCTGGACAGCTCTCCCTCCTGCAGGTGCAGGCGCTCGACCAGCAGCGGCTCATCGTCCACCCATACTTCCAGCCGGTTGCTGAGGGTGCCGTGGCTGAAGGTTTCGCCGATCACCGGGCGGCCAAGGCAGAGCAGATCCCAGGCCAGCAGCGTGCTGGAGGCACAAAGGTGAAAGGTGGTGGACAGCCGGGCGTTCGCCCCGGGAAAGAAGATGGCATCCTGCGGGAGCCACTCCAGGGTCGCCTGCGGGGCGAGGGTCAACTGCTGGCGCAAAAGCGCTTGCGCGCCGCTGCTGCGGTAAAACTTGCTGGCGCCAGGCATGGTTATCAGGGTATGGCAGCCGGGATCAAGGTGGGCGCTAATCGTCAGCTCATCACCGCCGACGATGCCGCCGGGGGGGTGAAGCAGATAGAGATGACAGGTCTCTTCTTCCGGGTAAAACGGGCGCTGGACGGTCAGCGGGCCGACGTGTTGGGCGCTGGCGAGAACGGTCTTGCCGCCGGCCTGCTGAAAGCGCAGATCCAGCGTGGCCTGCCAGCCTTTTTTGAGTGGTGGTAACACGGTGCCGTGCAATGTTGCGCCCCTGCAAAATCAAGATAAAACAGCAGCAATGAGTATTGATCGGCGGGAGATTATCCCGGTCATACGAAACGCTTATGTCATCTGTTACCCGGAGCGTCGCATCGGGCGCGAGGGGAAAGCGGCATAACCGCTCCGGATTATTCACCCGGATAATCATTGCCGTCAATATCCTGAACCGTTGCCTGGCCGCGGCGGAAAAGGCGTCAGCGCGGGTCACGCCGCGCCGCCGGTCGCTAGCGTGATTTTTGCAGTGGGACACCGCTAACACATTGTTACAAAAGGGGGATGTGGCGATGATCGCCAATCATGGTGACGTAAGGCGAAAGAGCGGGTGAGACCGCTAAATAGAACCGGGGATCCCTCCGGCTGGCGTGGCCGGGAGGGGAGATTACTTCTCTTGTGGCGTTTTTTTCTTCTTCACCCGCGTCCAGATTTTGCTCTCCTGGCGGCGCCACAGACGCTGAATGTTGTCGTGATGGCGCAGCAGGATCAGGCAGGAGAGCATCGACACCGGGAAGGTGTACTGTGGTTTGAACCACCAGACGTAGAACGGAGCGATCAGCGCGCTGACGATAGCGCCAAGGGAAGAGTAACCGCTGAGCAGGATGGTCAGCAGCCAGGTCCCGGCCATCACGCCGGTCAGGTCGAGACCGATGGGGGCGATAGCGCCGAAGGCCGTGGCGACGCCTTTACCGCCGCGGAAATGAAAGAAGACTGGCCAGATGTGGCCCACGCAGGCGGCAATCGCCACTAAACCCAGCCAGAACGGCGTCAGGCCCAGCGCCCAGGCGCCCCATACCGGCAGCATGCCCTTCAGCACATCAAAAATAAGTACCGCTACGGCCGCCCCTTTTCCGCCAATTCGTAGTACGTTAGTGGCCCCGGGGTTGCCTGAGCCGCTGTCGCGTGGGTCGGGCAGGCCAGCAAGGCGACATACCAGAATGGCGCTGGAAATGGAGCCGCAGAGGTAGGCGAGGAGTACCAGTCCAGGCGCGATTGCACTCATAACGCTGTTCCGTTTTGAAAATGTCGTTGTATTCTCTGCATCTGTGGATAATACGCATAATTCGCCGGAAGTGGTATCCGGTTTAGCTAAAAAGCAGGCAGGGCGTGATGGATATTGTATTTATAGAGCAACTTTCGGTAATCACCACCATTGGTGTTTATGACTGGGAACAAACTATTGAACAGAAGCTGGTGTTCGATATCGAAATTGCATGGGATAACCGCAAGGCGGCCGCCAGCGATGATGTCAGCGATTGCCTTAGCTATGCTGATATCAGCGAGCGCGTCATCGCGCATGTTGAGGGGGGAAAATTCGCGTTAGTGGAGCGGGTGGCGGAAGAGGTGGCCGACCTGCTGCTGGAGACATTCCAGTCGCCATGGGTGCGCATTAAAGTCAGCAAACCTGGCGCCGTGGCTCGCGCGGCAAACGTCGGGGTGATTATTGAACGTGGCCTTAATCTGAAACAAAACTTTTCAGGTCATACTTGTTAAACAAATTGCGTTTATACCGGTCATAGCATCCGGTCATCAGGCAATTTTACTGGCGATCTCCTACCAGAACGGCAGGTGAATCCTTGTGTACGCCGTGTATGCTGCGGATTGCGCGCCCTCTGGCAGCCGGGTTGTGCCTGTTGAACGATACCGTGTTCCTGGTTTTTTTCATTTTACTTTTTTAAAGGGTTTAATTGGATGAGCGATATACACTCGCTGCTGGTGGCGGCAATATTGGGTGTGGTTGAGGGGTTAACAGAATTTTTACCTGTTTCCAGTACCGGTCATATGATTATTGTTGGTCACCTGCTGGGGTTTGAAGGTGATACGGCAAATACCTTTGAAGTGGTTATTCAGCTAGGCTCGATACTCGCCGTGGTGGTGATGTTCTGGCGTCGCCTGTTCGGCCTGATCGGCATCCATTTCGGCAAGCCGCCGGCGCATGAAGGCAAGGGCAGCGGTCGCTTATCGCTTATCCATATCCTTCTCGGTATGATCCCTGCGGTGGTGATGGGGCTTATTTTCCACGACACCATTAAGTCCTTGTTTAACCCGGTAAACGTGATGTACGCCCTGATTGTCGGCGGTGTGCTGTTAATTGCGGCGGAAGTGCTGAAGCCGAAACAGCCGCGCGCGGTCGGGATTGACGATATGACCTATCGTCAGGCATTCGTTATCGGCTGCTTCCAGTGCCTGGCGCTGTGGCCGGGCTTCTCCCGCTCAGGGGCGACCATCTCCGGCGGCATGCTGATGGGCGTCAGCCGCTACGCGGCGTCAGAGTTCTCATTCCTGCTGGCGGTACCGATGATGATGGGCGCCACGGTGCTGGACGTCTACAAGAGCATCGGCTTCCTCAACATGGGCGATGTTCCGATGTTTGCCGTCGGCTTCGTGATGGCGTTTATCGTGGCGCTGATTGCGATTAAAACCTTCCTGCAGCTGATCAAACGGATCTCGTTCATTCCGTTCGCTATCTACCGCTTTATCGTCGCGGCAGCGGTTTACGTGGTCTTTTTCTAAGGCCTGCGCCCTCAGCCTTGCGGCTGGGGGCAACGCTGTTCCTTCCACTGCGCCACCGCCGCAATTCTCCGCCGCGTCAGCTCCTCGCGAATTTCCGCCCCTTTAAATCCTGCCGCTACCACCTCTTTGGTGGAGACCGACTGCGCCACTTCCCAGGCCTCCAGCAGCAGGCGCCCCTGCGGATAATCGCTGGCCTCAAAGCCGGTGCGCCCGCGGACGTCGGCTTCGCTGGTGAGGGCGATCTGTTGCACGCGCTGCGGTTTACGCCAGGCGTCAATGCTGTCGAAAAGTTTGACGAGGGTTTTTGGCTGCAGGATCGGCAGGGTGTGGATCAGATCATGGTACTCCGCCACCAGTTTCGCGAGATCGCGGATATCGTTCGGCACCCGCAGACGCGCGCAGAGCTGCTCCACCAGCTTGACTCCCGCCGGGCCATGGCCGTGGTGACGCGGCCAGAGCGCTTTCGGCGTCAGCCCTTTGCCGAGGTCATGGCACAGGGTGGCGAAGCGCACCTCGACGTCCGGCGATAGCATCGCGGCCATCGTGACGGTCATCAGGGTGTGCAGGCCGGTATCGATTTCCGGGTGCCATTTGGCCGGGGCCGGCACGCCGTACAGGGCGTCAATCTCCGGGAACAGCACCTTGAGGGCCTGGCAGTCGCGCAGCGTCTGGAAAAAGACCTGCGGGTTGCGGGTGGTCAACGCGCTTTCCGTCTCTTTCCACACCCGCTCCGGCGTTAAATGGGCCAGTTCGCCAGCCTCAACCATGGCGGCCATCAGGGTCTGGGTCTCTTCGGCGATGCGAAAACCGAGATGGGCATAGCGGGCGGCAAAGCGCGCCACGCGCAGCACGCGCAGCGGGTCTTCGCTAAAGGCGGGAGAGACATGGCGCAGCAGGCGCTGGCGGAGATCGTTTTGTCCGCCGTAGGGGTCGATAATCGTGCCGTCGGCATCCTGGGCGAGGGCGTTGACCGTCAGGTCGCGGCGTAGCAGATCCGCCTCAAGAGTGACGTCCGGGGCGGCATAGCAGGTAAAACCGGTATAGCCTGCGCCGGATTTGCGCTCGGTGCGGGCCAGGGCATACTCTTCCCGGCTTTGCGGATGAAGAAACACGGGAAAGTCGCGGCCTACCTGCTGATAGCCCGCGTCAAGCATCTGTTGCGGGGTGGCGCCCACCACCACCCAGTCTCGGTCTTTGACCGGCAGTCCTAACAGCGCGTCGCGCACCGCACCACCGACCAGATAACTCTTCACGCCTGATTCTCCCGTATCTGTTTTTCGCAAGATGATACGTAAGTCTGGCAGAGAAGACGAATTAGTTCATCCACCGGTCTTTACGTTTGCGGCTTGGCACCAGATGCGGCAGCACCAGACCCAGCAGCAAACCGACGCCCAGCACGCCGCCGCCGTACATAAACCACTGCATGATAATGGTGCGCTGTTTATCATCAAGCTGCAGATTCGCCGCATTCACCTTCTTCTGCGCGACAACCAGCTCGTTTTTCAACTTTTGGTTCTCGTCTTTCAACGCGTTGATCACGCTGTCGCTGCCGGCGACTTTCTTCTGCATATCCGCCGTGCGCTGGTTCCAGGTGGCGTCGATATTATTCAGCTTATCGGTCAGCGTTTTGACCTGGTTTTCCAGATCCGGGACGCGGGTGCGCAGGCTGGGCTCGTTGCTCAGCTCTTTCAGCGGGATCCAGGCGGTACGCCCATTCGCGTCGCGGATCTGCGCGTAACTGGTGCTGTCGTTGGTTTGCAGCACCGACACTTCTTCCCCGGCGTTGATGGTGCCGACCAGACGATAATTATCGCCCGGGCCGCTGCGAACCCAGGTGTTCAGCTCATCGGAAACGTAGCGCTTTTCTTCTGCGTGAACCGCCGTGGCGGCGCTAAGCGCGAGCAAAGTAAAAGTAATCAGGCGTAATTTTGGCATCAGGTCATCGTTTGGTCATAAAAAGTGGAACGATAGTAGAGGCATCGCCAGAGCGACGCAAAGTTTTCCACCACAATCGGAATCATCCAGGAGGTGGCCCGGCAAAAAGCGCGTTGCATGGCGATTCGCCGCAAAATACTATCTACTGACAAAAAATATCGTCGTAAGTTCGCCGCAATTTGTCGGCGCAGCACAGAAGCGGAAGAATTCAGTCATGGCTCAAGAAATCGAACTTAAGTTTATCGTCGCTCAGGATGGGGTAGAGACGCTGCGCGAGCAGCTCAATGCGCTCGAGGCGAAACATACGCCCGCGGGCCAGTTGCTGAACATTTACTATGAAACCGCCGATAACTGGCTGCGTCGTCACGACATGGGGCTGCGCATCCGCGGCGACCAGGGGCGTTATGAGATGACGCTGAAAATCGCCGGTCGGGTGGTGGGCGGCCTGCACCAGCGCCCGGAATACAATATTCCACTGGATAAACCGGAGCTGGCGCTTGAGCGCCTGCCGGCGGAGGTCTGGCCGCAAGGGGAACTTCCAGCCGCGCTGGCGGAGCATGTGCAACCGCTGTTCAGCACCGACTTTGCCCGTGAACGCTGGGTGATCCAGGAAGGAAAGAGTGAAATTGAGATTGCCCTCGATCGCGGCGAAGTGAAGGCGGGCGAGCATCAGGAGCCGATCTGCGAGCTGGAGCTGGAGCTGCTCGCCGGGGAGACCGCCGATCTGCTGCGCCTCGCGCAGCGTTTGCTGGAGAGCGGCGTCCTGCGTCAGGGGAGCCTGAGCAAAGCCGCGCG
Organism: Klebsiella sp. JB_Kp004; assembly: GCF_040065795.1. Lineage (NCBI taxonomy): Bacteria > Pseudomonadati > Pseudomonadota > Gammaproteobacteria > Enterobacterales > Enterobacteriaceae > Klebsiella > Klebsiella sp. JB_Kp004. The sequence continues at coordinate 79,072 of NZ_JBEAKW010000042.1, forward strand.
CGGGTATCATCTGGCGCAAGGCAACGACGAGCGCCCGGTAACCCGGCTGGCGGTGCTGCCGGTGGCGGCGAAGGCCAGCGTGGAGCAGGGGCTGGAGGCGGCGCTGGAGAGCGCCCTGGCGCACTGGCTGTATCACGATGAGGTCTGGCTGCGCGGCAACGCGAAAGCCAAAGCGGAAATCCTGCTGGCGATAGCCCGCGTGCGCCATGCGCTGGTGCTGTTCGGCGGCATCGTACCGCGGAAGGCGACCACCCACCTCCGCGCGTTGCTGAACGACGCCGAAGCGGCGCTGCTGGCCGCGGACACCGCCGATGAGGCGTTATTCCGCACCGAGGTCGTCGCCGCCAAACTGGCGCTGACCGAATGGCTGGTCCAGCGCGGCTGGCGTCCGTTCCTCAACGAGGCGGGAGAGAAAAAAATAGCCGGATCGTTCAAACGGTTTGCCGATATTCACCTTTCCCGGGCGGCGGCTGAGCTGCGCGGCGCCGTGCAGCACCTGGCGGTGGAGGATGCCGCCGACCAGCTGCCGAAGCTGGCGCGCGACATCGACAGCGTCCAGTTGCTGGCGGGCGCCTATGGCGACGCCGTCGCGCCGTGGCTGGAGAACTGGCAGGAACTACAGCGTGCGATAGAGCATGACGACCGCAGCGTCTTTGAATATTTCCGTCGCCAGGCGCTGGCTGCCGAGCCGTTCTGGCTGCATAGTGGAAAACGATAATTACAGGCCAGGGAGCCCCTATGATGCCGCTTTCTTCGCAGTTACAGCAGCACTGGCAGACGGTCGCTGACCGCCTGCCAGCGGATTTCCCCGTCGCCGAACTGAGCCCGCAGGCCAGGTCGGTGATGGCGTTCAGTGATTTTGTCGAACAGAGTGTGATCGCCCAGCCAGGCTGGCTGAACGAGCTTGCCCAGTCTTCACCGGAGGCGGAAGAGTGGCGGCATTATGAGACCTGGCTGCAGGAACGCCTGCAGGCGGTGGCTGACGAAGCGGGGTTGATGCGAGAGCTGCGTCTTTTCCGCCGTCATATGATGGTCCGCATCGCCTGGGCGCAGGCGCTGTCGCTGGTAAGCGAAGAAGAGACGCTGCAGCAGTTGAGCGTCCTGGCGGAGACCCTGATTGTCGCCGCCCGCGACTGGCTGTACGCCGCCTGCTGTAAAGAGTGGGGAACGCCCTGCAATGCCGAGGGCCAGCCGCAGCCGCTGCTGATCCTCGGGATGGGAAAGCTGGGCGGCGGCGAGCTGAACTTCTCTTCCGATATCGATCTGATTTTTGCCTGGCCCGAGCATGGCGCCACCCGCGGCGGCCGCCGCGAGCTGGATAACGCCCAGTTCTTTACCCGCCTGGGGCAGCGGCTTATCAAGGCGCTCGACCAGCCGACGCAGGACGGCTTTGTTTATCGGGTGGACATGCGTCTGCGGCCGTTTGGCGACAGTGGGCCGCTGGTGCTCAGCTTTGCGGCGCTGGAGGATTATTACCAGGAGCAGGGCCGGGACTGGGAACGCTACGCGATGGTGAAAGCGCGGATCATGGGCGATAACGACGACGCCTACGCCAGCGAGCTGCGCGCGATGCTTCGCCCCTTCGTCTTCCGCCGCTATATCGACTTCAGCGTGATCCAGTCGCTGCGTAACATGAAAGGCATGATCGCTCGCGAAGTGCGGCGTCGCGGGCTGAAAGACAACATCAAGCTCGGCGCCGGCGGGATCCGTGAAATTGAGTTTATCGTGCAGGTCTTTCAGCTGATCCGCGGCGGTCGCGAACCTGCGCTGCAGCAGCGGGCGCTGCTGCCGACGCTGGCGGCGATTGATGAGCTGCATCTGCTGCCGGAAGGCGACGCGGCGCGGCTGCGCGCGGCCTATCTGTTCCTGCGCCGGCTGGAAAACCTGCTGCAGAGCATCAACGATGAGCAGACTCAGACTCTGCCGCAGGATGAACTGAACCGCGCCAGGCTGGCGTGGGGGATGCATACCGACGACTGGGAGACGCTGAGCGCGCAGCTGGCGAGCCATATGGCCAGCGTGCGGCGGGTGTTTAATGAGCTGATCGGCGATGATGAGGCCCAGTCGCCGGATGAGCAGCTGGCTGAGTACTGGCGCGAACTGTGGCAGGATGCGCTGGAAGAAGATGACGCCAGCCCGGCGCTGGCGCATTTAAACGACGCCGACCGCCGCAGCGTGCTGGCGCTGATTGCTGATTTCCGTAAAGAGCTGGATCGGCGCACCATCGGCCCGCGAGGCCGCCAGGTGCTGGATCAACTGATGCCGCATCTGCTGAGCGAAATCTGCTCGCGCGCCGATGCGCCTCTGCCTCTGGCGCGGATCACGCCGCTGTTGACCGGGATCGTCACTCGCACCACCTATCTTGAGCTATTGAGCGAATTCCCCGGCGCGCTGAAGCACCTGATTACGCTCTGCGCGGCGTCGCCGATGGTCGCCAGCCAGCTGGCGCGCCACCCGCTGCTGCTTGATGAACTGCTGGATCCCAACACCCTCTATCAGCCGACGGCGACCGATGCCTATCGCGACGAGCTGCGCCAGTATCTGCTGCGCGTGCCGGAAGAGGATGAAGAGCAGCAGCTGGAGGCATTGCGCCAGTTCAAGCAGGCGCAGCAGCTGCATATCGCCGCGGCGGATATCGCCGGCACGCTGCCGGTGATGAAGGTCAGCGATCACTTAACCTGGCTTGCCGAAGCGATCCTCGACGCGGTGGTGCAGCAGGCATGGGGACAGATGGTGGCCCGCTACGGCCAGCCGACCCACCTGCACGATCGCCAGGGGCGCGGCTTCGCCGTCGTCGGCTACGGCAAGCTCGGCGGCTGGGAGCTGGGCTACAGTTCCGATCTCGACCTGGTGTTCCTCCATGACTGCCCGGCGGAGGTGATGACCGACGGCGAGCGGGAGATCGACGGCCGTCAGTTCTACCTGCGGCTGGCTCAGCGGATCATGCATCTGTTCAGCACCCGCACCTCGTCCGGTATTCTCTACGAAGTTGACGCCCGGCTGCGCCCTTCCGGCGCGGCGGGGATGCTGGTCACCACCGCCGACGCGTTTGCCGACTATCAGCAGAACGAAGCCTGGACATGGGAGCATCAGGCGCTGGTGCGCGCTCGCGTGGTCTATGGCGACCCGGCGCTGCAGGCGCGATTTGACGCCATTCGTCGCGATATCCTGACCACCGCGCGGGATGGCGCGACCCTGCAGACCGAAGTTCGCGAGATGCGTGAGAAGATGCGCGCCCACCTCGGCAATAAACATGCCGATCGTTTTGATATCAAAGCCGATGCCGGTGGGATCACGGATATTGAATTTATTACCCAGTATCTGGTCCTACGCTATGCCAGCGACAAGCCGAAGTTGACCCGCTGGTCTGATAACGTGCGTATTCTCGAGCTGCTGGCGCAGAACGACATCATGGACGAGGAGGAAGCGCGAGCCTTAACGCACGCGTACACCACCTTGCGTGATGCGCTCCATCACCTGGCCCTGCAGGAGCTGCCGGGACACGTGGTGCCAGAGGCATTCAGCCGGGAGCGTGAGCAGGTCAGCGCCAGCTGGCAGAAGTGGCTGATGGCTTAACTATAAAATCGGGTGTGCTATTATCGCGCGCAAAGTTTGCGTCTCGCAGGAGAGAGTCATGAAAGTAACGCTGCCGGAGTTTGAACGTGCAGGAGTGTTGGTGGTGGGTGATGTGATGCTGGACCGCTACTGGTACGGCCCCACCAGTCGTATTTCCCCGGAAGCCCCGGTGCCGGTGGTGAAGGTGGAAAATATCGAAGAACGTCCTGGCGGCGCGGCAAACGTAGCGATGAACATCGCCTCCCTGGGGGCGACGTCGCGCCTGGTGGGATTGACCGGGATTGATGACGCCGCCCGCGCGCTGAGCCAGGCGCTGGCCAACGTCAATGTGAAGTGCGACTTTGTCTCCGTCCCGACACACCCGACCATCACCAAGCTGCGGGTGCTGTCGCGCAACCAGCAGCTGATCCGCCTCGACTTTGAAGAGGGCTTTTCCGGCGTTGATCCGCAGCCGATGCACGAGCGCATTCAGCAGGCGCTGGGCTCGATTGGCGCGCTGGTTCTCTCGGACTACGCTAAAGGGGCGCTGACCAGCGTCCAGACGATGATCAAGCTCGCCCGTGAAGCAGGCGTGCCGGTGCTGATCGATCCGAAAGGTACCGATTTCGAACGCTATCGCGGCGCAACGCTGCTCACGCCGAACCTCTCTGAGTTTGAAGCGGTGGTGGGCAAGTGCCAGAATGAAGCGGAGATCGTTGAGCGCGGCATGAAGCTCATCGCCGAATTCGAACTGTCAGCGCTGCTGGTGACGCGCTCTGAGCAGGGGATGACGCTGCTGCAGCCGGGGCGTCCGCCGCTGCATATGCCGACCCAGGCCCAGGAAGTGTACGATGTCACCGGCGCCGGCGACACGGTGATTGGCGTGCTGGCGGCGACCCTGGCCTCCGGCAATACCCTGGAAGAGGCCTGCTATTTCGCCAACGCCGCGGCGGGCGTGGTGGTTGGCAAGCTGGGGACCTCCACCGTTTCTCCTGTCGAGCTGGAAAATGCGGTTCGCGGCCGGGCTGAGACTGGCTTCGGCGTGATGAGCGAAGAGGAACTCAAACAGGCGGTTGCGGCAGCGCGCAAGCGCGGCGAGAAAGTGGTTATGACCAACGGCGTCTTCGACATTCTGCACGCCGGCCATGTCTCCTATCTGGCGAATGCGCGCAAACTGGGCGACCGTCTGATCGTGGCGGTCAACAGCGATGCCTCCACCAAACGTCTGAAAGGCGAAACCCGCCCGGTTAACCCGCTGGAGCAGCGGATGATCGTGCTGGGGGCGCTGGAGGCGGTCGACTGGGTGGTCTCCTTCGAAGAAGATACACCGCAGCGCCTGATTGCCGGGATCCTGCCGGATCTGCTGGTCAAAGGTGGCGACTACAAACCGGAACAGATCGCCGGCAGTGAAGAGGTCTGGGCGAACGGTGGCGAAGTGCTGGTGCTCAACTTTGAAGATGGGTGCTCAACCACCAACATTATTAAGAAAATACAAAAAGATAGCGAAAAATAACCGTTTCGCTATTCACCCACCAGAACGGTGCGGCATCACGGCCTGCGATAGCGATATCGCGGGCCGTTTTTATTTAATGATGTGGAAAATGATTTGGCGCAATAAATAATCACATTGAGCGCATTTTTCGTACAAATGGCGTTAAGGTAAGCGTAAATACTGAAGTGAGTAAAAAGCATATGACTGATCAGAACATCCACCGCTGAAGGAGTATGCGCATGAACCATAACGATATGTATTCAATGAAGAATTTTGATTTTTTGGCGCGGAGTTTCGCCAGAATGCACGCCCAGGGCCAGCCAGTTGATCTTCAGGCCATCGTCGGCAATATGGATGAAGAACATCGTGAATGGTTTTGCCAGCGCTATGAACTGTACTGTCGTCAGGTGAACAGCCCGGCGGAAGCCGCACACTAAGCCAACGCAAACGGGCCCCTGAGGGCCCGTTTTTTTACTGCTGCTCTTCGCTGCCAGGCGTCGTCGCCGGGCGGTTTTCAAGGTCATTCAGGCGCTGTTCCAGCAGCGCCAGTTTTTCGCGGGTCCGCAGCAGAACCTGAGTCTGCACATCAAACTCTTCGCGGCTAACCAGATCCAGGCGGGTCAGCTGCGACTGCAGCGCCTGGCGGATTTTCTTCTCAACATCCTCACCCAGATCGCGAAGTCCTTTTGGCATCGACTCATGGACCTGGCGGGCGATTTGTTCAATTTTTTTCGGGTCAATCATGGTGGTTTCCTGCTCGGGTCGGATGATTGATCATTGTAGTGCGAACCAGGCCGCCTATAAACCAGAAATGTTTGAAGCTTATGCATTGCCGAGGATAGTCAATAGCGTTATAGTTATCTCGCTTATTCTCAGGGCGGGGCGAAATTCCCCACCGGCGGTAAATCAACCATGGCGTTGAAAGCCCGCGAGCGCTTCCCGTGACTACGGGAAGGTCAGCAGATCCGGTGTAATTCCGGGGCCGACGGTTAAAGTCCGGATGGGAGAGAGTAACGGCACAGTCGGGCCCAGGCCCGCTCGCGTTGACTTTTGCCGCTAAACCGGCGCTCCTAAGACTGCCCTGATTCTGGTAACCATAATTTTAATGAGGTTTTTTTACCATGAATCAGACGCTCCTTTCTTCTTTTGGTACCGCTTTTGAACGTGTGGAACACGCTTTAAACGCCCTGCGCGAAGGCCGCGGCGTGATGGTGCTTGACGATGAAGACCGTGAAAACGAAGGCGATATGATTTTCGCCGCCGAAACCATGACCGTAGAGCAGATGGCGCTGACCATTCGTCACGGCAGCGGCATTGTGTGCCTGTGCCTGACCGAAGATCGCCGTAAACAGCTGGATCTGCCGATGATGGTGGAGAACAACACCAGCGCCTACGGCACCGGCTTTACCGTGACCATCGAAGCGGCCGAAGGCGTGACCACCGGCGTTTCCGCTGCCGACCGCGTGACCACCGTCCGCGCGGCGATTGCCGACGGCGCGAAACCTTCCGATCTCAACCGTCCTGGCCACGTTTTCCCGCTGCGGGCGCAGCCGGGCGGCGTACTGACCCGCGGCGGCCACACCGAAGCCACTATCGACCTCGTGACCCTCGCCGGCTTCAAACCGGCAGGCGTGCTGTGCGAGCTGACCAATGACGATGGCACTATGGCCCGCGCGCCGGAGTGCATCAAGTTCGCTCAGCAGCACAATATGGCAGTGGTCACGATTGAAGATCTGGTGGCCTATCGTCGCGAACATGAGCGTAAAGCCAGCTAATCAGCGGCTGACAACGCCAGTGAAAACAGCCCACTTTTTAGTGGGCTGTATTGTTTCTGCGCCTTAACCGATGCCCATCGTCTGGAGCACCACCAGGCTCAGCCCCATCACCGACATCCCGCACAGGACGCCATAGCTCGGGTTGCTTTGCGGATCGATCTCTTTTGCCAGCGGCATCAGTTCATCGACCGACAGCGCCACCATAATCCCGGCGACGGCGGCCATGATCGCGCCCATGACCAGCGGCGAGACCAGACTGCCCAGAATCAGCCACGCCAGCACGCCGCCTAAAATCTCCGCCATGCCGGAAAGACCGGCCCAGAGCACCGCCTTGCTGCGCGATCCGGTAGCGGCATATACCGGCCCGGCAACCGCCAGACCTTCAGGAATATTGTGCAGGGCGACGGCAAGCGCCACTCCCATGCCAAGCTCGAGGTTGTTGCTGGCCGTGACATAGGTGGCGATGCCTTCCGGAAAATTATGCAGGCTGATACCCAGCGTCAGCAAAATGGCGGTGCGGCGTAAATTGCGCGGCCGCGGCGCGGCGGGCGGCATCAGATCCTGCGGGTGGGCGTGCGGCAGCAGGCGATCGAGACCAAAGTAGCCCAGCAGGCCGACAACAAACATTCCGTAGCCGAGCAGCGGCGACATGCCCTCGGCGGCCAGCGCGGCAGGCAGCATTTCCATCAACGAAATCAACAGCATGATCCCGGCGGCAAAGCCGAGGGAGAAGCCAAGCAGGCGGTTAGAGGGTTTCTGGCCAATCACGCCGAATATGGCGCCAATAAAGGTTGCGCTACCGGCTAACAGCGTCAATATTAAGGGTGATGACATCGCTTCTCTCCCTGCGAAAATAAGTGCATACGAGTATATTGCCTGAGGATGCGCGTACGGGACAGCTCCCTTTACCGCGAATTACATTCAAATTTTCTGACGATCATCATCATGGTTATCTGAGTTTATCCTGGCGCAAAAGCGCGTAATGTGAGCACATCACATTGACACCCTAAGGATATCATCATGTCCCGTACCCGAATGCCCGCGTTGTTCCTCGGCCATGGCAGCCCAATGAACGTGCTGGAAGACAATCGCTATACCCGCGCCTGGGCTCACCTGGGCGAAACCCTGCCGCGTCCGAAAGCGATCGTGGTGGTCTCTGCGCACTGGTTCACGCGCGGTACGGGCGTGACGGCGATGGAGGCCCCGAAGACCATTCACGACTTCGGCGGCTTCCCGCAGGCGCTGTATGACACCCATTACCCGGCTCCGGGTTCCCCGGCGCTGGCGCAACGACTGGTGGAGTTGCTCTCGCCGGTGCCGGTTACCCTCGATAAAGAAGCCTGGGGATTTGACCATGGTTCATGGGGCGTGCTGATTAAGATGTATCCGCAGGCGGATATCCCGATGGTTCAGCTGAGCATCGACAGCACCAAACCGCCGGCCTGGCATCTCGAAATGGGGCGGAAGCTGGCCTCGCTGCGTGATGAAGGCATTATGCTGGTGGCCAGCGGCAACGTGGTGCATAACCTGCGTACCGCCCGCTGGCATGGCGAGAACACGCCGTATCCGTGGGCGGAGTCCTTCAACAACTACGTGAAGGCGAATTTGCAGTGGCAGGGCCCGGACGATCAGCACCCGCTGGTTAACTACCTGGCACATGAAGGGGGTTCGCTCTCCAACCCAACGGCGGAGCATTTCCTGCCGCTGTTATACGTCCTGGGGGCGTGGGATGGCGTTGAGGCGATTTCGACCCCGGTCGATGGCATCGAGATGGGCTCGTTGAGTATGCTGTCGGTGGTGGTTGGCGCCTGATAGATTGTGCTCCGGCGGCGGTATCGTCGCCGGAGCGCGACATTATTCGACGAAATTATTCGACGAAAATGTGCGGATAGAAGCGCGACAGATCCTGGGTAATCAGCGCCCGGTCTTCACGAATGCCGATCCCGGCGGGCTGATCGTTGATGAGCCAGCTGCCAATCAGCGTGTAGCTGTCACCAAACTTCGGCAGCGGGTAAAATTCCTGCACGATTGTGCCTTCTTCTCCGTACGGGCCTTCCACGGCTTCCAAAACTTTGCCATTCTCAACGATCGACACGTTGGCGCCTTCGCGGGAGAAGATTGGCTTAATGACGTACTTCTCCATCTCCGGATGGGCATCTTCGCTGAAGTAAGCCGCCAGCAGATTCGGATGATTAGGGAACATTTCCCACAGCATCGGCAGCAGCGCTTTGTTGGAGATGATGCTCTTCCACGCCGGCTCCAGCCAGCGGACGCCGGCGTCTTCCAGCTTGGTGGAAAACATCTCCCGCAGCATAAACTCCCACGGATAGAGCTTGAACAGGTTGCCAATCACCTGATCCTGGAGATCGGTAAACTGGCCTTTTTCACCCAGACCAATATCTTCGATGTAGAGGAATTCCGTTGCCAGCCCCGCCTCGGCGGCGCAGTCCTGCAGATATTGCACGGTGCCGCGATCTTCAACGGTATCGCGGCAGCAGGCCATATGCAGCAGCTGGAAGCCAAACTGCTCGCGCAGCTCACCGAAGCGATCGATTAGCTTTTCCTGCAGGCTGTTGAACTGATCGCTGCCCGCCGGCAGCTTGCCGGCGTTGAGCTGGTCTTCCAGCCAGATCCACTGGAAGAAGGCTGCTTCATACAGCGAGGTTGGCGTGTCGGCATTGTTCTCCAGCAGCTTCGGCTCGCCGACGCCATCCCAGGCCAGGTCGAGACGTGAGTAGAGTGACGGCTGGTTGGTTTTCCACGACTGGCGCACAAAGCCCCAGGTGTGTTTAGGGATGCGGAATTTGGCCATCAGCTCATCGCTGGCGATCACTTTTTCCACCACCTGAAGACACATCTGATGCAGCTCGGCGGTGACCTCCTCCAGCTTTTCCACCTGGGCGAGGGTCAGCTTGTAATAAGCCTCTTCGCTCCAGTAGGGCTCGCCGTACATGGTGTGGAAGTTGAAGCCGTATTCGGTCGCTTTCTCGCGCCAGTCCGGGCGCTCGGTAATGCTGACTCTTTCCATGTTGCTTAGCCGCCCATTGAGCGAGAAGAGGAGGTGGAGCCTGCGGCGCTACGCTGCATGGTCGACTGCTTCGCCACCGACTCGCCGAAGCCCCCGCGGGTGACGGTGGTGGTGGTCGCTGGCTTCGGCGCCATCGCGGTTTTCGGCACGTTCATGGTGCGGCCCGGCTGGGCGGCGCCATAGCTCTTGCCGCTGGCGTCAGTGTACTGACCGTAGGCCGGGCTGGCCGGGTTTTTGGAGCTGAACAGCGGCTGCTGTTGCGCCATGCCGCCGCCCATCAGGCGGCCCATCATGTAGCCGGCCATCAGCGGCATCCAGAAGCTGCCGCTGCTTTGCGCCTGCGCCTGGTTTTCCGGGGCGACGCCCGCCTGGGCAGGCGTTTGCTGGCACTGGCCTTCGCCAAACTCGGCGACGCAGTCTTCGCGGGTGGCATATTTCGGCGCGGTGCGCTCTGCCTCTTTTACCGCGTTGGTGTAGGCCGTGGTGCATTCGGCTGCTTTGCCCGGGTTGGCGGCGGAGCAGTCATCGGCGTTCTGGTACAGCGAGACCGTTTCGTCGCTTTTTTCACAACCGGCAAGCATAAAGACCGCGGTGACGGCCAGGGCGACCGGCGTCAGGTGGCGTGCGCTCCAGCTTTTGCGGAACGACGAATGATTAATATTTTTTGTCCGTTTCATATTTGTCTTCCAGGACCCAGTGGTATGGCGTGTGTTAACGCTCAGGATAGAGGATGAGTGGTGGAAAATGAAGCGAAGAGGGGCGCTAAGCGGGGGATCTTTACGTTGCCTTACGTTTAACGCATCGCCTGTCCGGCGGACAGGCGATGCGCGTCACAGTATGAGAATTACTGACGGAACGGATTGCTGCCGCTGCTTTGGGTCGTCGTCCGTGCAGACGCCGGCTTCACGGCCGCGGTCGTGTTGCCGTAACCGTCGGCAGTGGCATCCTGCTGCGGATTTTCCGGCGCGACGCTGTCCGCGGAGGTGGAGATCGGTTTGCCCAAGGTGTTGTTCAGGGCGACCAGATCCTGCTCGTTCAGCGTACCTAACGCCGACTTGATGTTCAGCTCGTTGATCAGGTAGTTGTAGCGCGCATTCGAGAGCTGCTGTTTGGCGTTATACAGCGTGGTGGTGGCGTCGAGGACGTCAACGATAGTACGGGTACCCACCGAGTAGCCAGCTTCCATCGCATCCAGGGAGCTTTGCGCAGAGACCACCGCCTGTTTGTAGGCGTTGATGCTGCTGATAGAGGCATTCACGTTGTTAAACGAAGAACGCACGGTCTGGACCACGCTGCGGTGAGCGCTTTCCAGCTGCTCGCTGGCGCCGACGAAGTTGTACTGCGCCTGTTTAACCTGCGAGTTAACCATCCCGCCCTGATACAGCGGCATGGAGAAGCTCAGGCCGATTTTGTTCTGACCGATATCAGCATCTTGCGCGATGCTGTTTGAGCCGCTGTAGCGGTTGTTGGAAACGCCCGACGAGGCGTTCAAATCCAGGGTCGGCAAATGGCCGTCCTGCGCCTGGCGAATCTGCTCGCGGGCCAGATCCTGGCTCAGACGCGCCTGCAGCAGCGACAGGTTGCGGTTCTCGGCTTCCTTCAGCAGGGCGTTCACCGCCTGCGGTTTGCTGGTTTTGAAGCCGTCTACGTTCAGGGAGGCCAGCTCCGGGTAGTAGTTGCCGGTAACCTGGCGCAGCTCTTCCACGGCGTTGTCGAGATCGTTACGCGCGGTCACTTCGTTCGCCAGCACGGCGTCGTATTGTGAACGGGCGTTCTGCACGTCGGTGATCGCCACCAGACCGACGTTAAAGCGCTGGGTGGTTTGATCCAACTGGCGGTAAATAGCCTGTTTCTGCGCTTCGGTATAAGAGAGCGTGTCGATGGCGGCCAGCACTTTGAAATAGGCCGTCGCGGTATTCAGAATCAGCGTTTGCTGATCGGTCTGATACGTGACATCCTGAATGCCTGCCGTTTTTTCCTGCAGCGTCAGGGCGCGCCATTTCGACATATCAAACAGAACCTGCGTTAACTGCAGCGAGCCGCTGGTGACGTTAGAATTCTGGTCTTTATAATCACGGAAGCCGCTGGTATAGGTATAATCCGCTCCCAGCCCGAGCTGAGGCAGTAATGGACTGCGCGCTTCGTTGATCTTTTCGAACGCGGCGTCACGATCGGCTGCCGATTTACGCAGATCGGGGTTGCTGATGCGCGCCTGCTGGTAAACCTGAAGCAGGTTTTCCGCCTGGCTCATGGCGCTGAACCCGGTCAGGCTCAGGCCGATAAGAATGGGGAGCAATTTCTTCATTTGCATTCCTTGTTGTGAAGCATTTAGCGCTGGTCTAATTCTAAGAAAAATTCCGCTGATTGTATCGATTCTGCCGCCGTAAAAAGTTGGCGTTACGTGCCATCCGGCGGTAATTTGCACCAATCTAACATACGGACCGTAAAACGGTAGCCAAACGGTCTGGAAATCCCTCATTTCGGATTAGCAGGACATGACAATGAGCAAACCCATTCACCAGGGAATTACCTTCTCCAAAAATGATGTAGAAATTATTGCACGCGAAACGCTGTATCGTGGTTTTTTTTCGCTCGATTTATACCGTTTTCGCCACCGTCTGTTTAACGGCGGCATGAGCGGCGAAGTCACCCGTGAAATTTTTGAGCGCGGGCATGCCGCCGTCTTGCTACCCTTTGACCCGGTGCGGGACGAAGTGGTGCTGGTCGAACAAATCCGTATCGCCGCCTATGATACCAGCGAGAGCCCTTGGCTGCTGGAAATGGTCGCCGGCATGATCGAGGCGGGTGAGACGGTAGAAGATGTCGCCCGTCGGGAAGCGCTGGAGGAGGCCGGCCTTGAAGTTGGGCGGACGAAACCAATATTAAGCTATCTGGCCAGTCCTGGCGGCACCAGCGAACGGTTATCGATCCTGGTGGGCGAAGTTGATGCATCGACGGCAAAAGGCATTCACGGCCTGGCCGAGGAAAATGAGGATATTCGGGTGCATGTGGTGAGCCGGGAGCAGGCTTACCAGTGGGTAGAAGAGGGGAAAATCGACAACGCAGCCTCTGTCATCGCCTTGCAATGGCTGCAATTGCATTATCACAATTTACGAAACGAGTGGACAAAATGAAGCGTTATACACCTGACTTCCCTGAGATGATGCGCCTGTGCGAGACCAATTTCGCCCAGTTGCGCCGCCTGTTGCCGCGAACGGATGCAGCGGGTGAGAAGGTGAGCTATCAGGTGGGAAGCGCGCAATATCGGTTAACGATAACGGAATCAACCCGCTACACTACACTGGTGGCGATAGAGCAGACTCTGCCAGCGGTGAGCTACTGGAGTCTGCCGTCGATGACCGTTCGCCTCTACCATGACGCCATGGTGGCCGAAGTGTGTTCGAGTCAGCAGATCTTTCGCTTCAAAGCGCGATATGATTATCCTAATAAAAAGTTGCATCAACGCGACGAAAAGCATCAAATTAACCAGTTTCTGGCCGACTGGCTGCGTTACTGTTTAGCACATGGAGCGATGGCGATTCCGGTTTGTTAGCGTCGTTAAACCTAAGGACACCATTTGGAAAGCCTGTTAAACCTACCTCTGGCTGGTGAGGCCAGAGTCAGGATCTTACAAATTACTGATACTCACCTGTTTGCTGAAAAACATGAAACGTTGTTAGGCATCAATACCTGGGAAAGCTATCAGGCCGTACTGTCGGCCATTCATGCCTCACAGCGTCCATGCGATTTGATTGTCGCAACAGGCGATTTGGCGCAGGATCACTCCTCCGCGGCCTACCAGCATTTTGCTGAGGGCATCGCGAGTTTCGCTGCACCCTGCGTCTGGCTACCGGGCAACCATGATTTCCAGCCGGCGATGTACAGCACCCTGCAGGAGTCGGGCATTTCCCCCGCCAAGCGCGTGTTTCTCGGCGACCACTGGCAGATCCTGCTGCTGGACAGCCAGGTGTTTGGCGTTCCCCATGGCGAGCTGAGCGACTTCCAGCTGGAATGGCTCGAACATAAGCTGGCGGAGGCGCCGGAGCGTTATACCTTACTCCTGCTGCATCATCATCCGCTGCCGGCCGGCTGCAGCTGGCTGGATCAACACAGTCTGCGCAACGCCGGCGCGCTGGACAGCGCGCTGAGCGCCTGGCCGCGGGTGAAGCATCTGCTGTGCGGCCATATTCATCAGGAGCTGGATCTCGACTGGAATGGCCGACGTATGATGGCGACGCCGTCGACCTGCGTTCAGTTCAAACCGCACTGCGCCAATTTCACCCTCGATACGGTGTCGCCGGGCTGGCGCTGGCTGGAGCTTCACCCTGACGGAACGCTGACCACCGAAGTGTGCCGCCTGGAAGGCGCGGCGTTTCATCCGGATATTGCTTCAGAAGGCTACTGATGGCGACGCTCCTTTATCTGCACGGCTTTAACAGTTCTCCACGCTCGGCGAAGGCGACGGCGTTAAAGACCTGGCTGGCGCAGCACTATCCTGAGATCGCCATGGTGGTGCCGGAGCTGCCGCCTTACCCGGCGGAAACGGCGGAGCTGCTGGAGTCCATCGTGCTGGAGCACGGCGGCGAGCCGCTGGGGGTCGTAGGGTCGTCGCTGGGCGGCTACTACGCGACCTGGCTGTCGCAGTGCTTTATGCTGCCAGCGGTAGTGGTTAACCCGGCGGTGCGGCCGTTTGAGCTGCTGAACAATTTTCTCGGCCACAATGAGAATCCGTACACCGGGCAGCAATATGTGCTAGAGTCTCGCCATATTTACGATCTCAAAGTCATGCAAATCGACCCGCTCGAAGCGCCGGATTTACTCTGGCTGCTGCAGCAGACCGGGGATGAAGTGCTTGATTACCGCCAGGCCGTTCATTACTACGCCTCTTGCCGGCAGACGGTGGAGGAGGGCGGTAATCACGCATTTGTCGGCTTTGACGATCATTTCACTCAGATTATCGAATTTCTCGGCCTGCGCTAAACGGCCCTGAACGACCTACGAATACACACCATGACGCAATCTTCATATAACGCTGATGCCATTGAGGTACTCACCGGGTTAGAGCCGGTGCGCCGCCGTCCGGGCATGTATACCGACACCACCCGTCCTAACCATCTTGGTCAGGAAGTGATTGATAACAGTGTGGACGAAGCGCTGGCAGGCCATGCCAAACGCGTGGAAGTGATCCTGCACGCCGACCAGTCCCTCGAGGTGATTGACGACGGGCGCGGGATGCCGGTCGACATTCACCCGGAAGAGGGGGTGCCGGCGGTTGAACTGATCCTCTGCCGGCTGCACGCGGGCGGTAAGTTTTCCAACAAAAATTACCAGTTTTCCGGCGGTCTGCACGGGGTGGGGATTTCGGTGGTCAACGCCCTGTCAAAACGCGTGGAGGTCAACGTGCGTCGCGACGGTCAGGTCTACAGCATCGCCTTTGAGAATGGTGAGAAAGTAGAGGACCTGCACGTCACCGGCACCTGCGGTAAACGCAACACCGGGACCAGCGTCCATTTCTGGCCGGACGAAAGCTTCTTCGATAGCCCGCGCTTCTCCGTTTCGCGTTTGACCCACTTGTTAAAAGCGAAAGCGGTGCTGTGCCCGGGCGTGGAAATTGTTTTCCGCGACCAGGTCAACAACAGCGAGCAGAGCTGGTGCTATGCCGATGGCCTTAACGACTACCTGAGCGAAGCGGTGAACGGCCTGCCGCTGCTGCCGGAAAAACCTTTCGTCGGCACCTTCTCCGGCGAGACGGAAGCGGTGGACTGGGCGCTGCTGTGGCTGCCGGAAGGCGGCGAGCTGCTGACCGAGAGCTACGTCAACCTGATCCCGACCATGCAGGGCGGGACGCACGTCAATGGCCTGCGTCAGGGGCTGCTGGACGCGATGCGTGAGTTCTGCGAGTACCGTAATATCTTGCCGCGCGGGGTGAAACTGTCGGCGGAAGATATCTGGGATCGCTGCGCCTACGTGCTGTCGGTGAAGATGCAGGATCCGCAGTTCGCCGGGCAAACCAAAGAGCGCCTGTCGTCGCGCCAGTGCGCGGCGTTCGTCTCCGGCGTGGTGAAAGACGCCTTCAGCCTGTGGCTGAACCAGAACGTGCAGGCCGCGGAGCTGCTGGCGGAGATGGCCATTTCCAGCGCCCAGCGCCGTCTGCGCGCCGCCAAGAAAGTGGTGCGCAAAAAGCTGACCAGCGGTCCGGCGCTGCCGGGTAAGCTGGCCGACTGCACCGCCCAGGATCTGAACCGTACCGAGCTGTTCCTCGTCGAAGGGGATTCGGCGGGCGGTTCAGCCAAGCAGGCGCGCGATCGTGAATATCAGGCGATCATGCCGCTGAAAGGCAAGATCCTGAATACCTGGGAAGTCTCTTCCGATGAAGTGTTAGCTTCGCAAGAAGTACACGACATTTCGGTGGCGATTGGGATTGACCCGGATAGCGATGATTTAAGCCAGCTGCGCTACGGCAAAATTTGTATTCTGGCGGATGCGGACTCCGATGGCCTGCACATCGCCACGCTGCTGTGCGCGCTGTTTGTGAGACATTTCCGTACCCTGGTGAAAGAGGGGCACGTCTACGTGGCGCTGCCGCCGCTGTACCGTATCGACCTCGGCAAAGAGGTCTACTACGCGCTGACGGAAGAAGAAAAAACCGGTGTGCTGGAGCAGCTGAAGCGTAAGAAGGGCAAGCCAAACGTCCAGCGCTTTAAAGGTCTCGGCGAGATGAACCCGATGCAGTTGCGGGAAACCACCCTCGACCCGAATACCCGCCGCCTGGTGCAGCTGGTGATCAGCGATGAGGATGAGCAGCAGACCACGGCGATGATGGATATGCTGCTGGCCAAGAAGCGTTCCGAAGATCGTCGTAACTGGCTGCAGGAGAAGGGCGATATGGCGGACCTGGAAGTGTAAGACCGCGCGCTGCGCCAGACGTAAAAGGGAGCCTCAGGCTCCCTTTTCTTATTTCGTTTCTGCGTCAGCGGGCTTAGACACCAGCCTGCAGGATACGGATGTTGGTCTCCAGCACATCGCCTTTGACCGCTTCCGACCAGGCTTTCATGTGCGGGGTCTGCAGGTGCGCTTCAAGATGCGCGACGCTTTCCCACTGCTCCACCATGACGATAGAGTCAGGAGCTGTGGTCTGGAAGCTGACGCCAGCGGCATGATCCACCATGGGCGCATAGCCGTGGCAGCCGGCTTCCTGCAAAACGGTCGGAATAATTTTCGCGAACTGATCGAGAACCGCCTGGCGGTGGTGCTGGCCCGGGCGGGTACGGATTTCTGCAATCACTGTTAACATGGTTAACTCAACTCCTTCTGTGTGGATCTTGTCATACTCCAGGTTCGAATAACTCGAAATATGTAGAGCATAGACCCCTAGTTAACCAAAAATTTCCGCCAGATGCTTGCGATATTCTGCGATATAGCGTGGGACATCAGGCATTTTAATCACGTCGTTGGCGATAAAGGTTGGCAGCGCCTCCATACCCAGGAACTGGTTGGCTTTATGGAACGGCAGGTAAACGCCGTCAACGCCGACGCCGTGGAAGAACTGTTCTTCGTCGGTGAAGGCTTCCATCGGCGCGTTCCAGGTCAGGGAGAGCATATATTTTTTCCCTTGCACCAGGCCGCCGGAGCCATATTTTTTGCTGGCGTCGGAGCGGGTACGGCCGTCGCTGGCGTACAGCGAGCCGTGGCCTTCGGTAAAGACGTCATCCATATATTTTTTCACCGTCCACGGGGCGCCCATCCACCAGCCCGGCATCTGCCAGATCACCACATCGGCCCAGAGGAAATTCTGCACTTCGGCTTTTACGTCATACTCGCTGTCGGCGCGAACGCTTTTAACATCGTGTCCGGCGTCGCGCAGATAACTCTCCGCGACCTCGGTCAGGGTGTCGTTCAGCTGGCCATTCGAGTGCGCGAATTTTTTTGCGCCATTGATAATCAGGATGTTGCTCATCATTTGTCCTCAATCTTGAAAATTTGCCGACGATCTTACCCCGCGAAGCGGGGCAGTAAAATGAGCAAAATGTGCAAAGTCTTTTGCTAAATGAGCAATAATATCGCTACCAGTCAACGCGGGCTTCGAAGCCGCCGTCGCGGGCATTGGCAAACTCGACGCGCATGCCGTGCAGCGAGGCGATGCGCCGGACGATCGACAAGCCCAGGCCGCTGCCCGTAGCATCCTGACCCGGCGGGCGGTAGAAACGCTCGCCGATGCGCGCCAGCGCCTGCGGGCTGATGCCGTGGCCGTTATCGCGTACCCGAAACTCGCGGGCGTTGAGGGTGATATCGACCTGACTGCCGCGCGGGCTGTAGCGCACCGCGTTATCCAGCAGATTGCGCACCAGCAGGCTGAGGAGCAGCGGCTGGCCGGTGCGGGAGATGCCAGAGGCATTAAGATGCAGGCGCAGCTCAATCCCGGCCTGCTGCGCCGGGTGGTACATCTCCATTACCGCCGACTGCAGCAGATCGTCGATGGCGACCGGCTGCACGTCGTCCAGCTGAGCGAGCGAGTCCAGCCGCGACAGCGTCAGCAGCTGATCCACCAGACGGGTGGCGCGATCGATCCCCTGATGGAGCTGAGCCAGGGCTTTCTCACGCCCTTGTGGATCGTCCAGAGAGAGCTGGGCGACTTCAGTCTGCACCTTCAGCGCCGCCAGCGGGCTGCGCAGCTCGTGGGCGGCATCAGAGGTAAACCGACGCTCGCGCAGCATGACGTCGTGGGTGCGCTTGAACAGCTGATTCAGCGACTCGACCAGCGGGCGGACTTCAGTGGGGATCTTCTCCACGCTGAGCG
Organism: Klebsiella sp. JB_Kp004; assembly: GCF_040065795.1. Lineage (NCBI taxonomy): Bacteria > Pseudomonadati > Pseudomonadota > Gammaproteobacteria > Enterobacterales > Enterobacteriaceae > Klebsiella > Klebsiella sp. JB_Kp004. The sequence continues at coordinate 97,719 of NZ_JBEAKW010000042.1, forward strand.
ATTCCGCCGAGTCCGGCGCGCGCAGGCGCAGCGTGCGCGCCAGATGTTTCAACGGCGCCAGTTCGCGGCTTAACAGCACGATGAGCAGCACGAACATCAGCGGCAGGGCGATCATCCACGGCGTTAGCTGCGAGGTAACAATGTCCATCGCCATTTCGCGGCGATAATCCCACTCCTGGCCGACGGCGATACGGTGGCGGCCATCGGCGGTGGTTAACCACAGGAAGCGCCACTCGTCATCATCGCCGCGCAGGTAGCCATCGCTGAAGCCCTCGCGCTGCGAGTGCCATTGAATATCCTCCCCGTTTTCGCCGTCGTTAAGCACCATTTTGCCGTCGCGGGTAAAGATGGCGAACGCCAGCGCATCGTCGTCGATATGCCCGTGGCGCACCTTTTTCTTTTCCCCGAGCGATGTCGGCGGGGCGCGGAGCTCTTCGAAATTCATGACGCTCAGGCGGCGGGCGAACAGCAGCTGCTGGGTATCAAACAGCTTATCCAGCTTTTTACTGGTCTGCTGCCAGGCGATCACGCTGGCCACCCCCCAGGCGGCGGCGGTCAGCACGGCAAACAGCAGCGTCAGACGCAGGCGCAGGCTCAGGCGGGCAAGTCGTTTCATGCGTCACCCAGGGTATAGCCGATGCCGTGGACGGTGCGGATAAATTCACTGCCGAGTTTGCGGCGCAAATGATGGACGTGAACTTCCACGGCATTGCTGGAGACCTCGTCGTCCCAGGTGTAGAGCTTTTCTTCAATAAGCTTACGCGGCAGCACGCGCCCGGCGTTACGCAGCAGCAGTTCCAGCAGGGCGAACTCCTTCGGCTTCAGCGTCAGGCTTTCGCCGCCGAGGCTGGCGGTTAAGCGGTTCGGGTCAAGGCTCACCTTGCCGTGGCGCAGCTCGCTGCTGCTTTGGCCGTGGGCGCGGCGGATCAATGCTTCCAGGCGGGCCGCTACCTCAATCAGGGCGAAAGGTTTGCACAGATAATCATCGGCGCCCAGGCGCAGCCCCTCCACCCGCTGGCTGAGGGCGTCGCGGGCGGTGAGGATCAGCACCGGCTCATGGCGGCCTTTGTCGCGCCACTCGCGCAGAATATCGAGGCCATCGATGCCGGGAAGGGTGAGATCAAGAATTGCCGCGTCGTAGGGGGCGCTGTATAAGGCGTTTTTGCCCTCCAGCCCGGCGGTAAACCAGTCGATGCTGAAGCCCATTTTGCTCAGCCCGGCCTTGATGCCATCGCCGATTAACTTGTCATCTTCCACCAATAATATGCGCATTTTCCCTCCTGCCAACCCGGCTGCTCTGCGCAGTAAACCGCGTTGCGACCGGGGTTGTACAGCATTAAAATTTCTTTTTTCCCCTTAAGAAGTCGTTAAGTTTTGTCGGGCGTAATAGGAGCCATATCAACACGAAGGGAGAACACATCATGAAGAAAATTGCTGCGATGACCGCGATCGTTGCCCTGGTTTCCATGCCGGTGCTGGCTGCCGGACAGGGCGGGTATACCGGTCCTTCTGCGACCACGCCGGCAAGTTCGACCACCCAGGGCGGCGGATTTACCGGCCCGAGCGGCGCGGTCACCACCGTCACCAATGTCAAATCGCTGCGGGACGATACCTGGGTGACCCTGCGGGGCAAAATTACCGAGCGCGTGTCCGACGATCTGTATAAGTTCCAGGATGCTACCGGGGTGATCAATGTCGATATCGACCACAAACGCTGGAACGGCGTCACCGTCGGCCCGCAGGACACGGTAGAAATTCAGGGGGAAGTCGATAAGGACTGGAACTCGGTGGAGATCGACGTTAAACAGATCCGTAAAATCACGCCATAAGTCTCCGGCGGATAAGCGCAAGATCGGTCAGGAATCGCTATCCTCGCTCTGTCAGAGTATGTCGCGAGGAAGAGACGATGAACGATATTAAGGCCAGCCCGGCGTATGTCGGGCGCTTCCAGCGCGTCTGTAGATACATTGCGCGCCATCTTGATGAGCCGCTGTCGCTGGAGGCGCTGAGCGCGATAGCGCACAGTTCGCCTTACCATTTTCACCGGCAATTTAGCGCGTATACCGGCATTCCCTTGTACCGGTATATTCAGTGGTTGCGTCTGCGACGCGCCTGTTGGCGCCTGGCGTTCAACCCCCGCGATAAAATCATCGACATTGCCCTTGATGCCGGATTTCAGAATGCGGAGTCGTTCAGTCGTGCCTTCCGTACCGCGTTTGACCAAAGCCCGACCCAGTTCCGTCAGCAACCGGACTGGGCCGAGTGGCATCGACGCGTACCGAAACATACGCTACAGGAGCAAACGTCGATGGACGTCAATATCATTTCGTTCCCCACCACCCGGGTAGCCGTCCTGCAACATCGTGGCAGCCCGGACCTTGTCAACGCCACCGCCGCGCGTTTTATCGCCTGGCGTAAGACGAGCGGATTATCGCCCGTTGCCACCAGCGAAACCTGGGGGATCGCCTGGGACGATCCGCAGACCACCCCGCAGGAGGCATTTCGTTTTGATCTCTGCGGTACGGTCGAACGGTCGGTTGGTGAAAACGCCTTTGGCGTGATTAACGGCGAAATCCCCGGCGGACGCTGCGCCGTCGTGCGCCATCACGGCTCGCTGGACACCCTGGCGAACAGCGTTTGGTATCTCTATCGCGACTGGTTACCCGCTTCAGGCGAGACGTTACGGGATTTTCCGGTCTACTTCCGTTACCACAATTTTGTCCACCAGGTGGCTGAGCATGAGCTGCAAACCGATATTTATCTGCCGCTGGCCTGATTAAGGTGACGGAATCCTCAACCGATCTCACGGCCTGTGACTCAGGGCGTGAGATCGGGTATTATCGCGGGTAGTTTTGCCGTCCGAACGGTCGGTACCCAGATTGAGGATCCACGATTAATGAGCGATATGGCAGAGCGCCTTGCGCTGCATGAATTTACGGAAAATGCTTACCTGAACTACTCCATGTACGTGATCATGGACAGGGCATTGCCGTTTATTGGCGATGGCTTAAAACCGGTCCAGCGTCGCATCGTCTATGCGATGTCCGAACTGGGGCTGAACGCCAGCGCCAAATTCAAAAAGTCCGCCCGCACCGTCGGCGACGTGCTGGGTAAATATCACCCACACGGCGACAGCGCCTGCTATGAAGCGATGGTGCTGATGGCGCAACCCTTCTCCTATCGCTATCCGCTGGTGGATGGCCAGGGGAACTGGGGGGCGCCGGACGATCCGAAATCCTTCGCCGCCATGCGTTACACCGAATCCCGCCTGTCGAAGTATGCCGAGCTGCTGCTCAGCGAGCTGGGGCAGGGGACGGTCGACTGGGTGCCAAACTTTGACGGCACGCTGCAGGAGCCGAAAATGCTGCCGGCGCGCCTGCCAAACATCCTGCTCAACGGCACCACCGGCATCGCGGTGGGCATGGCGACCGATATTCCGCCTCACAACCTGCGTGAAGTGGCGAAAGCGGCGATTATGCTGATTGAGCAGCCGAAAACGACCCTCGACGAACTGCTGGATATCGTGCAGGGACCGGATTTCCCGACCGAGGCGGAGATCATCACTTCGCGGGCGGAAATTCGCAAAATCTACCAGAACGGACGCGGCTCAGTGCGCATGCGCGCGGTATGGAGCAAAGAGGACGGCGCGGTAGTGATCAGCGCGCTGCCGCACCAGGTCTCCGGCGCCAAAGTACTGGAGCAGATTGCCGCGCAGATGCGCAATAAAAAGCTGCCGATGGTGGACGACCTGCGCGACGAATCGGACCACGAAAATCCGACCCGCCTGGTGATCGTCCCGCGCTCCAACCGGGTGGATATGGAGCAGGTGATGAACCACCTGTTCGCCACCACCGATCTGGAGAAGAGCTACCGCATCAACCTCAATATGATCGGTCTCGACGGCCGCCCGGCGGTAAAAAACCTGCTGGAGATCCTCAGCGAATGGCTGGTGTTCCGTCGCGATACCGTACGTCGCCGTCTGAACCACCGGTTAGAGAAGGTCCTTAAGCGCCTGCATATCCTTGAAGGTTTGCTGGTGGCGTTCCTTAATATTGATGAAGTCATCGAGATCATCCGCACGGAAGATGAGCCGAAGCCAGCCCTGATGTCGCGCTTTGCCATCAGCGAAACCCAGGCGGAAGCGATTCTGGAACTGAAACTGCGCCATCTCGCCAAACTGGAAGAGATGAAGATCCGCGGCGAGCAGAACGAGCTGGAAAAAGAGCGCGATCAGCTGCAGGCGATTCTGGCCTCTGAACGTAAGATGAACAACCTGCTGAAGAAAGAGCTGCAGGCCGATGCCGATGCTTTCGGCGACGATCGCCGCTCGCCGCTTCACGAGCGTGAAGAAGCGAAAGCGATGAGCGAGCATGATATGCTGCCGTCGGAGCCGGTCACCATCGTTCTGTCGCAGATGGGCTGGGTGCGCAGCGCCAAAGGGCACGACATCGACGCCCAGGGGCTGAGCTATAAAGCGGGCGACAGCTGGAAAGCTTCGGCGAAGGGCAAGAGCAACCAGCCGGTGGTATTTATCGATACCACCGGGCGCAGCTATGCCATCGATCCGATTACCCTGCCCTCGGCGCGTGGCCAGGGTGAGCCGCTGACCGGCAAGCTGACGCTGCCGCCGGGCGCGACCGTGGAACATATGCTGATGGAAGGCGACGATCAGAAACTGTTGATGGCCTCCGACGCCGGCTACGGTTTTGTCTGCACCTTCAACGATCTGGTGGCGCGCAACCGCGCCGGAAAAGCGTTGATCACCCTGCCTGACAACGCGCATGTGATGCCGCCGCTGGTCATTGAGGACGAGTCCGATATGCTGCTGGCCATCACCGCCGCCGGGCGGATGCTGATGTTCCCGGTCAGCGATCTGCCGCAGCTGTCGAAAGGCAAGGGCAACAAAATCATCAACATTCCTGCGGCGGAAGCCGCCGCCGGCCAGGACGGTCTCGCACATCTGTTTGTCCTGCCGCCGCAGAGTACGCTAACCATTCATGTCGGCAAACGGAAGATCAAACTGCGTCCGGAAGAGCTGCAAAAAGTCACCGGCGAGCGCGGCCGCCGCGGTTCGCTGATGCGCGGTCTGCAGAAGATTGACCGTGTTGAAATTGACTCGCCGCGCCGCGCCGCGGCAGGCGATAGCGAAGAGTAAGCGCTTCTCCTCCCGTCTTTGACGGGAGGAGGCGAAAAAAAGCCGCAAAATCGTTGTTTATTCAGGCGTTGCGATTAACAATGTCCATCATCAGGGGCCCAGGAAGAACGGTCCCGGCCTGCGCAGAACTTGTGAGCCTGCCTTCTGCCAGCAGCGAATAATTCTAAGCGGTTTGGGTTTTAGAGGTAGCTATGCTATTCATTTTTCGAGTAATTTTCGTGGTCATTTACTGCATCGTAGTGTGCATACTTGGCTGTCTGTACTGCTTGTTCAGCCCGCGTAATCCAAAACACGTTGCCACTTTCGGCCATCTGTTTGGCCGCTTATCCCCGGTGTTTGGTCTGAAGGTGGAGCTGCGCAAACCTGCCGATGCGGAAAGCTATGGCAACGCGATCTACATCGCTAACCACCAAAACAACTATGATATGGTGACGGCATCTAACATCGTGCAGGCCCCGACGGTCACCGTGGGGAAAAAGAGCCTGTTGTGGATCCCGTTCTTTGGCCAGCTGTACTGGCTGACCGGTAATCTGCTGATTGACCGCAATAACCGAACCAAAGCGCACGGCACCATTGCCGAGGTCGTCAACGCCTTTAAAAAGCGTAAAATTTCGTTCTGGATGTTCCCGGAAGGGACCCGCAGCCGCGGTCGCGGTCTGCTGCCGTTTAAAACCGGCGCCTTCCACGCGGCTATTGCCGCCGGCGTGCCGATTATTCCGGTGTGTGTCTCGAATACATCGAATAAAATAAAGCTCAATCGCTGGAACAACGGTCTGGTGATAGTGGAAATGCTGCCGCCGGTGGATACCAGCCAGTTCGGTAAAGACAACGTGCGCGCGCTGGCGACGCATTGCCGCGAGCTGATGGCCGCCAAAATCGCTGAGCTGGACAACGAAGTGGCCGAGCGCGAAGCGGCCGGTAAGCAATAAGACAGGAAACGCCGCCAACGCGCGCGTATTGCTGGCGGGAAACGAATTCCCTTTTTCATTTGTCAGTATGTCATGGAGTTAATATGTCACTCAGTCGGCGTCAGTTTATTAAGGCTTCCGGCGTAGCGCTGTGCGCTGGCGCCGCGCCGCTGAAGGCCCATGCCGCCGGCCAGCAGCCTGCGCTGCCGGTTCCGCCGCTGCTGGAGTCCCGTCGCGGTCAGCCGCTGTTTCTGACGCTGCAGCGTTCGCACTGGTCGTTTACGCCAGGCACCCGCGCCCCCGTCTGGGGGATCAATGGCCGCTATATGGGGCCGACGATCCGCGTCTGGAGCGGGGACGACGTCAAGCTTATCTACAGCAACCGTCTGACGGAGAACGTCGCGATGACCATCCGCGGCCTGCAGGTGCCTGGCCCGCTGATCGGCGGCGCGGCGCGCATGATGTCGCCGAACGCCGACTGGGCGCCGGTGCTGCCGATCCGTCAGAGTGCGGCGACGCTGTGGTACCAGGCCAATACGCCGAACCGGATGGCGAAGCAGGTCTATAACGGTCTGGCCGGCATGTGGCTGGTGGAGGATGAGGTGAGCAAGAACCTGCCGATCCCTAACCACTATGGCGTCGATGACTTCCCGGTGATAATTCAGGACAAACGGCTGGATAACTTCGGCACGCCGGAATATAGCGAACCGGGCAGCGGCGGCTTCGTCGGCGATACGCTGCTGGTCAATGGCGTGCAGAGCCCCTATGTCGAAGTGTCCCGCGGCTGGGTGCGTCTGCGCCTGCTGAACGCTTCCAACTCCCGGCGCTATCAGCTACAGATGAGCGATGGCCGACTGCTGCATGTCATTTCCGGCGACCAGGGGTTCCTGCCGGCGCCGGTTTCGCTCAAGCAGCTGTCGCTGGCGCCGGGGGAACGGCGTGAAATTCTGGTCGATATGACCAACGGCGATGAAGTGTCCATTACCTGCGGTGAAGCGGCGAGCATCGTCGACCGTATCCGCGGCTTTTTTGAACCGTCCAGCATTCTGGTCTCCACGCTGGTGCTGACCCTGCGCCCGACCGGGCTGCTGCCGCTGGTCACCGACAGCCTGCCGGCGCGTCTGCTGCCGACTGAGCTGCTCTCCGGCACGCCGATCCGCAGCCGGGATATCACGCTCGGCGACGATCCGGGGATTAACGGCCAGCTGTGGGATCCGCAGCGTATCGATATCACGGCGCAGCAGGGGACCTGGGAGCGCTGGACGGTGCGCGCCGATCGCCCGCAGTCGTTCCATATTGAAGGGGTGATGTTCCAGATCCGTAACGTCAACGGCTCGACCCCTTTCCCGGAAGACCGCGGCTGGAAGGACACCGTGTGGGTCGACGGGCAGGTCGAACTGCTGGTCTACTACGCCCAGCCGTCGTGGCCGCACTTCCCGTTCCAGTATCTGAGCCAGACGCTGGAGCTGGCCGACCGCGGTTCGATTGGCCAGATGCTGGTGAATCCCGCACCGTAAACTCTTCGACCCTGGCCGGCATACGGTCAGGGTTTGAGAAAATCCTCCTTCATTTCCACTATCATTCCGGCTTATAATCCACGCCCTTTTGGTTATTTTTTTATCATTTCCCCGGAAGCAATATGAGCGCAATATCCCTGATCCAACCGGATCGTGACCTTTTTTCCTGGCCGCAATACTGGGCTGCCTGTTTTGGCCCTGCGCCATTTTTACCGATGTCGCGTGAAGAGATGGATCAACTTGGCTGGGATAGCTGCGACATTATTCTGGTCACCGGCGACGCCTACGTCGACCACCCGAGCTTCGGGATGGCTATCTGCGGCCGCATGCTGGAAGCGCAGGGGTTCCGCGTGGGGATCATCTCCCAACCGGACTGGAACACCAAAGACGACTTCATGCGTCTGGGCAAACCGAACCTGTTCTTCGGGGTGACCGCCGGCAACATGGACTCGATGATCAACCGCTACACCGCCGACCGTAAGCTGCGCCATGACGACGCTTACACCGCCGGCAACGTGGCGGGCAAGCGCCCGGACCGCGCCACCCTGGTGTATACCCAGCGCTGTAAAGAGGCGTGGAAAGATGTGCCCGTGATCCTCGGCGGCATCGAGGCCAGCCTGCGCCGTACCGCGCATTATGATTATTGGTCCGATACCGTGCGCCGCTCGGTGCTGGTGGACTCCAAGGCCGATATGCTGATGTTCGGCAACGGCGAGCGTCCACTGGTGGAAGTGGCCCATCGCCTGGCGATGGGCGAAACCATCGACCAGATCCGCGATGTGCGTAATACCGCCATCATGGTGAAAGAGGCTCTCCCGGGCTGGAGCGGTGTAGACTCCACCCGTCTGGATACCCCGGGCAAAATCGACCCCATCCCGCACCCGTATGGTGAAGATCTGCCGTGCGCCGATAACAAACCGGTCGCGCCGAAGAAACAGGAAGCGAAAAGCATCACTGTGCAGCCGCCGCGGCCAAAACCGTGGGAAAAAACCTATGTGCTGCTGCCTTCTTTCGAGAAGGTGAAAGGCGATAAGGTCCTGTACGCTCACGCCTCGCGCATTCTGCACCATGAAACCAACCCCGGCTGCGCCCGGGCGCTGATGCAAAAGCACGGCGAGCGCTACATCTGGATCAACCCGCCGGCAATCCCGCTCTCCACTGAAGAAATGGACAGCGTCTTCGCCCTGCCTTACAAGCGCGTGCCGCATCCTTCCTATGGCGATGCGCGCATCCCGGCGTATGAGATGATCCGTTTCTCGATTAACATCATGCGCGGCTGCTTCGGCGGGTGTTCGTTCTGCTCGATCACCGAGCACGAAGGACGCATTATCCAGAGCCGTTCAGAGGATTCGATCATCAATGAGATCGAAGCCATTCGTGACACGGTGCCGGGCTTTACCGGCGTGATCTCCGATCTCGGCGGACCCACCGCCAACATGTATATGCTGCGCTGCAAATCGCCACGCGCCGAGCAGACCTGCCGCCGACTCTCCTGCGTCTACCCGGATATCTGCCCGCACATGGATACCAACCATGAGCCGACGATCAACCTTTACCGTCGCGCCCGCGAGCTGAAGGGCATCAAAAAGATCCTTATCGCCTCCGGGGTACGCTATGACATCGCGGTCGAAGATCCGCGCTATATCAAAGAGCTGGCGACCCACCACGTCGGCGGCTATCTGAAGATCGCGCCGGAGCACACCGAAGAGGGCCCGCTGTCGAAGATGATGAAGCCGGGAATGGGCAGCTACGACCGCTTTAAAGAGCTGTTCGACACCTATTCGAAGCAGGCGGGTAAAGAGCAGTATCTGATCCCGTACTTTATCTCCGCCCACCCGGGGACCCGTGATGAAGACATGGTGAACCTGGCGCTGTGGCTGAAGAAGCACCGCTTCCGTCTCGACCAGGTGCAGAACTTCTATCCGTCGCCGCTGGCGAACTCGACCACCATGTATTACACCGGCAAAAACCCGCTGGGCAAGATCGGCTATAAGAGTGAAGAGGTGGTGGTGCCGAAGGGCGATAAACAGCGCCGTCTGCACAAAGCGCTGCTGCGCTATCACGATCCGGCCAACTGGCCGCTGATCCGTCAGGCGCTGGAGGCGATGGGCAAGAAACACCTGATTGGCTCACGTCGCGACTGCCTGGTGCCGGCGCCGACTCTCGATGAGATGCGCGAAGCGCGTCGCCAGAACCGTCATACCCGCCCGGCGCTGACCAAGCACACGCCGATTGTGCATCAGCGTTCTAACGGTGGCGCAACGGCGAAAAAGCCCGTTAAACGGGGTAAAGTCGCCGGGCGTTAAGCCTGACTTTGCGCCCGGCAGCGTTTCGCTGGCCGGGCGGTTTCTTAAGCCGGACACGCGTCAGCGCTGCCCGGCTTTTTTACCTGTTATCCGCCGAACTGATCCGGGTCGGGCCCCAGACGCTTGCCCTGATCCAGTTTGGCAATCTCCCCCAATTCTTCTTTATCCAGGCGGAAATCCCAGACGTTAAAGTTTTCGGCGATGCGCGACGGCGTGACGGATTTGGGGATCACTACCAGACCGCTGTCGAGATGCCAGCGGATGACAATCTGCGCCGGCGTTTTGCCATATTTATCAGCCAGCTGATGGATAACTTTCTGATCGAAGACGCCCTTACCGCCCTGGGCCAGCGGGCTCCAGGATTCGGTCTGGATCTTGTGGGTGGCGTTCCAGGCGTGCAGCTGCCGCTGCTGCAGCAGCGGATGCAGCTCTATCTGGTTGATCACCGGCGCGACGCCGGTTTCATCAATCAGCTTCTGCAGATGTGGCACCTGGAAATTACACACGCCGATGCTCTTCGCCAGCCCCTGCTGCTGCAGCTCAATCAGCGCCTGCCAGGCCTCGACGTAATGGCCGATAGCCGGCACCGGCCAGTGGATTAAATAGAGATCCACATAGTCCAGCTTCAGCTTGCTGAGACTCTCTTTCAGCGCCTCGTGCGGCCGTTTTTGATCGTCGTTCCACAGCTTGGTGGTGATGAATAGCTCATCGCGATTGACGCCAGCGCTTTGCAGGGCGTTGCCGACGCCAGCCTCATTTTGGTACGCGGCGGCGGTGTCAAAAGAGCGATAACCGACTTCCAGCGCCTTATGAATGGCGGAGACGACTTCCTCGTTGCCAGCTTTCCACACGCCGAGACCCAGCTGCGGCATCAGGTTGCCGTCGTGTAGTTTTATAACGGTTGGATGTGTCATGCCTTCCTCCTGTTAATGAACTCGGCGAAGCAGGATCCGCCGAGGGGTAGCATTAAGTCTGGACGAAATAGCTAAAAACGGTAGTAAAAACACCTCTCCCCGACGTTTGTTTAACGTAAGGGGAGGTGAATCAGGCGGGGTAACTTAGCGGGCAGCCTCGTAGATACGACGGCTGACGTCCAGGGTGATATCCTGGTGCTCGCCCAGTTTGGTCATGCCGTGCTCTTCCAGTTTCGCCAGCAGCGCCGGGATGGAGCTACCGTCGAGACCGTAATCGGAGAGGCGGGTCGGCACGCCCATCTGCTCGAAGAACTGGCGCGTCGCGGCGATGGCGGCATCGATGCGCTGGTCGTCTGAGCCCTCGGTGATATGCCACACGCGCTCCGCATATTGCAGCAGCTTCTCGCGCTTGGTATCGCGCTTCTCATTCCACAGCGCCGGCAGAACGATAGCCAGCGTCTGGGCGTGATCGAGACCATGCATCGCCGTCAGTTCGTGACCAAGCATATGCGTTGCCCAGTCCTGCGGCACGCCAGCGCCGATCAGGCCGTTCAGCGCCTGCGTCGCGGCCCACATAATGTTGGCGCGCACGTTATAGTTTTCCGGCTCCTGCAGCGCTTTCGGGCCATCCTCGATCAGGGTCAGGAGAATGCCTTCGGCGAAGCGGTCCTGAATTTTGCCGTCAACCGGGTAGGTGACGTACTGTTCGACGGTATGGACGAAGGCGTCAACCACGCCGTTGGCGACCTGGCGCGGCGGCAGGGTATAGGTGTAGACCGGATCGAGGATCGCGAACTGCGGCTGAACATGGGAAGACATAAACGCGCGTTTGTCGCCGGTGGTTTTCCGCGAAATCACCGCCCCTTTGTTTGATTCAGAACCGGTCGCCGGCAGAGTGAGAACCGAGCCCATTGGAATGGCGCTGGCGATCTTACTGCCATAGGTTTCCAGAATTTCCCACGGATCGATGTTGGCGTCATAGTGGGCTGCTGCCGCGATAAATTTGGTGCCATCCAGCACCGAACCGCCCCCGACCGCCAGCAGGAAGGTGACCTTCTCTTCGCGGGTGAGCTTCACCGCGTTCATCAGGGTTTCGTAAGACGGGTTCGGCTCGATGCCGCCAAATTCAAGGACGTCCAGGCCATTCAGGGCGGTCAGTACCTGATCCAGGACGCCCGTTTTTTTCACGCTGCCGCCGCCGTAGGTGATCAGTACGCGAGCTTCCGCCGGGATCTGTTCACGCAGTTTTTCAATCGCGCCTTTGCCAAACAGAATGCGGGTTGGGGTATGCAGGTCAAAATTATTCATTGCTTGAGTCCTCAAAAGAGTAAAACCGCCGACAGGGACGATACCGCTGCCCGATGACGGTTATTGTGGTCCTGGCGCCGTTGCCCCTCAATGCACATTTCTGCCTATGTCTTGCCTATTTCTCTATATGGCTGGAGAATTCGCGGCGGCCTGCGCACAATGTACGGGTGAAGAAACATCGGGAGAGACGGTGGTAATGCAACACGCAGAGATATGTCAGACACTGACAGAGAAGGTTAACCAGCTGAAAGATAAGCACGAAATGTTAAGTTCGCTGCTACCCGACGTCCGCCTGCTGTACGGGACGCAGCCGGGACCGCGGATGCCGGTGATGTACCAGCCGGGGATCGTTTTTCTCTTTTCTGGCCATAAAATTGGTTATATCAATGAGCGGACGTTTCGCTACGATACAAACGAATATCTGCTGCTGACCGTACCGCTGCCTTTCGAATGCGAAACCTTTGCCACCCCGGAGGTGCCCCTGGCCGGCATGCGCCTGAACGTCGATATCCTGCAACTGCAGGAGCTGCTGATGGATATTGGCGAGGATCCGCTGTTTCAGCCCGCCGTCGCCTCCAGCGGGATAAACTCCGCAGTGCTCTCGGAGGATATCTTGTGCGCTGCTGAACGGCTGCTCGACGTAATGGAGCGGCCGCTGGACGCGCGGATCCTTGGCAAGCAGATCGTCCGCGAAATCCTCTACTATGTGCTGACGGGACCCTGCGGCGGCGCGCTGCTGGCGCTGGTCAGCCGGCAGACCCACTTCAGCCTGATTAGCCGCGTACTCAAGCATATCGAGAGTCAATACACCGAAAACCTCAGCGTCGATCGGCTGGCGGCGGAAGCGAATATGAGCGTATCGGCGTTTCACCATAATTTTAAATCGGTGACCAGCACTTCGCCGCTGCAGTATCTGAAAACCTACCGTCTGCACAAGGCGCGCATGCTGATGATCCATGACGGGATGAAGGCCAGCGCGGCGGCGATACAGGTGGGCTATGAAAGCCCTTCCCAGTTCAGTCGCGAGTTTAAGCGCTACTTCGGGATGACGCCCGGGGAAGACGCCGCGCGTATTCGTACGATGCAGGGAATGTAATACCGGGGAGGGAGCAGGCCGGGCGGGCGCAGCCCCCCGGCAGTCGACGTCAGGCGCTGCAGTATTTCTTTTTGATCACCACGAACAGCGTGCCGAGCAGGCCAGCCAGCAGCAGGGCAATCGGCAGGATCATCAGGCAGGTCATCACCTGATCTTCATGACGCTTCACGAACGGGATCATGCTCAGCGCATAGCCGAGGCCCGTGACCACGCCGACCCACAGCAGGGCGCTCAGCCAGTTGAAGAACTGGAAGCGGCGGTTCGGCAGACCGGAAATCCCCGCCATGGTTGGCAGCAGGGTACGGACAAATGCCAGAAAGCGGCCCGCGAGCAGCGCCAGCAGACCGTGGCGGTCAAACATGCAGGTGGCACGCTGATGGTACTTATGCGGCAGGTGCGCCAGCCAGCCTTTCACCGTTTGCGTATTGCCCAGCCAGCGCCCCTGTACATAGCTCAACCAGCAGCCGAGGCTGGCGGCGGCGGTCAGAATGGCGATAGTGGGCACAAAGTCCATGACGCCTTTAGCAATCAGCGCGCCGGCGAGCAGCAGCAGGCTGTCTCCAGGTAAAAAGGAGGCAGGCAGCAGCCCGTTTTCCAGAAACAGGGTCGCGAACATAACCAGATATACAACGCCCACAACATGAGGGTTCGCCAGTGCGGCAAAATCATGTTGCCACAGCGCGGCGACAATCTCTTGAATGACAACCATGGACTTTCCTAAGTGGTACCGTATTGTTGACTAGTGTACTCCTGAAGAGACCCGAGCACCTTGATCCCGGGCGCAACAAAAGCGGCCGCTCCGATAAAAAGCGTCCGCTATTGTTGCCACTGACTGTCACTTTACACGATACGCGCGAAGCCCGCTGCTAAATCCGCCTGCAGATCGTCAACATTTTCGAGTCCAATGTGCAAACGGATCAACGTGCCGCTGAAGTCGACTTCCGCATCCGGTCGGATGTGAGCGATTTGCTCCGGCTGATTGGCCAGAATCAGCGACTCAAAGCCGCCCCACGAGTAGGCCATGCTGAAGAGGCTGAAGTTGTCGAGATACGCTGCCAGCTCAGCGTCGTTGAGACGCTTGTTGAGCACAAACGAGAACAGCCCGCTGCTGCCGGTAAAATCGCGCTTCCAGAACTCATGGCCTTTACTGCCGGGCAGAGCGGGGTGGTTGACCCGCGCCACCTGCGGATGCTGCGCCAGCCACTCGGCGATGCGCAGGCTGCTTTCATGATGCTGACGCAGGCGGACGCCCAGCGTGCGCAGGCCGCGGCTGGTCATATAGGCGGTATCGGCGTCCAGCATTTGCCCCATCAGATAGGCATTCTCACGCAGCTGCGGCCAGCAGCGCGCGTTCGCCACCGCGGTGCCGACCATGGCGTCTGAGTGGCCGATCAGGTATTTGGTGCCTGCCTGAATAGAAATATCAATGCCAAAATCCAGCGCTTTGAACAGGATCCCCGCCGCCCAGGTGTTATCGATCATGATAATCGCTTCCGGGGCGACCTGACGCACGGCGGCGACAATCGCCGGCACATCGTGCACTTCCATGGTGATGGAGCCGGGCGATTCGAGGAACACCACGCGGGTCTCAGGGCGAACCAGACGGGCAATATCGGCGCCGATTAAGGGATCGAACCAGCTGGTGGTCACGCCGAGTTTGGCGAGAATTTTGGTACAAAAATCCTGGCTTGGCTCATAGGCGGTATTGGTCATCAGCACATGGTCGCCCTGCTCGACAAACGCCAGGATAGTGTTGGCCACCGCGGCGGCGCCGCAGGGGAAGAGGGCGCAGCCGGCGCCGCCCTCCAGCTCGCACATCGCTTCCTGCAGCGAGAAGTGGGTCAGGGTGCCGCGCCGCCCGTAGAACAGCTCGCCGTTGGCCCGATTGCGGGTGGCGTGCTTTTTGGCCTCTACGGTGTCGAAAACCAGCGATGACGCGCGCTGGATCACGCTGTTCACTGAGCCCTGAGTATATTTTTTGCTCCGCCCGGCGTTGACCAGCGCGGTATCAAGATGTTTGTCAGCCATGTTGATGAACCTGTTTTTATACGTCTGGACGTCTAAACTAGCATGAATCTTCTTTTCTGTACCAGCGCGCTGCCGATACAGGCGAAAATTTTACCAGGCTCGCGGTTAGCCACTTTTTTACTGCGTAAGCGCAAGGAAAATAAACGTGATTTGCTGCACAGTGTAAATACTAATGAGAACCACTATCAATTCGATGTCGTTTTGATATTATTGTGGGCAGATTTTGTGATTATCGTCGTGGAGATAGAGCGTGGGTAATAATTTGATGCAGGCGGATCTCTCCGTTTGGGGTATGTATCATCATGCCGATATTGTCGTTAAGGTGGTGATGATTGGCCTGATTCTGGCGTCGGTCGTCACCTGGGCCATCTTCTTCGGTAAAGGGGCGGAAATCCTCGCCAGCAAGCGTCGCCTCAAACGTGAACAGCAGCAGCTGGCGGAAGCCCGCTCTCTCGATCAGGCCAGCGATATCGCCAGCGCCTTTGAGGCGAAAAGCCTCACCACCCAGCTTATCAATGAAGCGCAGAACGAACTCGAACTCTCCGCCGGTGCCGAAGACAATGAAGGCATCAAGGAACGAACCGGTTTCCGCCTTGAGCGCCGCGTCGCGGCCGTCGGTCGCCATATGGGGCGCGGCAACGGCTACCTGGCCACCATCGGCGCCATTTCGCCGTTCGTGGGCCTGTTCGGCACCGTCTGGGGCATCATGAACAGCTTTATCGGCATCGCCCAGACCCAGACCACCAACCTTGCGGTGGTGGCGCCGGGCATCGCGGAAGCGCTGCTGGCGACAGCTATCGGTCTGTTCGCCGCCATCCCGGCGGTGGTCATCTATAACATCTTCGCCCGCATGATCGGCAGCTATAAGGCCTCGCTCGGCGACGTCGCCGCTCAGGTCCTCCTGCTGCAAAGCCGCGACCTGGACCTCAGCGCCAGCGGCGTGAAGCCGGTGCGCAGCGCGCAGAAATTACGGGTAGGTTGATCGGCTATGGCGATGCGTCTTAATGAAAATCTGGACGATAACGGCGAAATGCATGAGATCAACGTGACGCCGTTTATCGACGTCATGCTGGTTCTGCTGATTATCTTCATGGTAGCCGCGCCGCTGGCGACGGTCGACGTGAAGGTGAATCTGCCGGCCTCCTCCAGCCAGCCGCAACCGCGACCGGAAAAACCTATCTACCTGTCGGTGA
This sequence comes from Klebsiella sp. JB_Kp004, assembly GCF_040065795.1. Classification (NCBI taxonomy): domain Bacteria; kingdom Pseudomonadati; phylum Pseudomonadota; class Gammaproteobacteria; order Enterobacterales; family Enterobacteriaceae; genus Klebsiella; species Klebsiella sp. JB_Kp004. The sequence continues at coordinate 114,144 of NZ_JBEAKW010000042.1, forward strand.
AGGCGGATAAGAGCATGTTCCTCGGCAACGACCCGGTGACCGAAGCGAATATGATTAACGCCCTGGATAGCCTGACCGCCGGCAAAAAAGATACCACCGTCTTCTTCCGCGCGGATAAAACCGTCGATTACGAGACGATGATGAAAGTGATGGATACCCTGCATCAGGCGGGCTATCTCAAGATCGGGCTGGTGGGCGAAGAGACCGTCAAAGCGAAGTAACCTCCCCCTTTCCACTTTTCTCCTCAGGCTGGCCTTGCGCCAGCTTTTTAATAGGTGGCGCAATAACTTGTAAGACCAATCTTATAGATGTGTGACAACTTTCTCAGTTAACAGAAAACATAAACCCGATGCGAAAAATGACAATAGGATAGTTTTTATCCTGCCTCTACAGTGAATACCACTTCATCTGAGAGGGATTATATTGTGAATCACGATAATAAACTGTCATTTGCGGAGAAGCTGGGATATGGCATGGGGGATGCAGCCTGCGGTATCGTTTACTCTTCGGTAACCATGTTTCTGACATGGTTTTATACGGATATTTACGGGCTTTCTGCTGCCGCAGTCGGAGTGATGTTCCTGGTGACGCGGGTTCTGGATGCGATTACCGATCCGCTAACCGGCATTGTTGCAGACCGTGTAAAGACCCGCTGGGGCCATTTTCGCCCGTGGCTTATCTGGTTTGCCGTACCTTATGCCGTGCTGGCGGTAATGACCTTCACGACTCCGGAATTTGGCGCATCGGGTAAACTGGTTTATGCCTACCTGACCTACACCTTACTCATGCTGTGTTACACCTTTATCAATATTCCCTACTGCGCATTGGGCGGAGTCATTACGCGTGATGAGAAGGATCGCCTTTCAGCCCAGTCATATCGTTTTACGATCTCATCTCTGGCCGGTCTGATGGTTTCTGTCGCAACCCTGTTCCTGGTGGATTTTTTCGGTAAAGAAAATAAGCAGTTTGGTTTTCAGGCGACAATGGGAATCATGGGCGCGATCGCTATTGTAATGCTGGCTTTTTGCTTCTTCTCTACCAAAGAACGCGTGGCTCCAGCTGTTGAACAGCAGGGGAGCATACGCGAAGACCTCCGTCAGCTGCTGGCGAATGACCAGTGGCGTATTGTGGCGATAATTACTTTTTTCTCCAGTATGGCCGGGGTTATGCGCAGCGCCGCCACGCTCTATTATGCAACCTACCTGATGTTAGGCGGTGTGGAGTCAGCAGCGGGAACGGCCATGAAATCAGCATTTGTTTCCACCAGCGTCGTTGGCACGATTATCGGCAGCATCGCCGCCGGATGGCTGGCCAAGCGCTATCGCGCGGTATCGCTGTTTAAAAATATCAACCTCCTGCTGGTCCTTGTTGGCGTCGTAATGTTCTTTGTGCCGCCGACCTGGCTGCCGGTGGTGTTCCCTTTATACTTCCTGGTCGGCTTCTTCCATCAGATGTACCAGCCGTTTAAATGGAACATGATGGCCAACGCTGCCGATTATGGCGAATGGAAGTTTGGCCGTCGCATCACGGGATTATCCTATTCCGGTAATCTGTTTGCTTTGAAAATGGGCATGGCGGTTGCTGGCGCCGCCGTAGGTTTTTCGCTTGGGCTATTTGGCTATCAGGCGGGCGTAACGGAGCAGACTCCGCTGGCGACAATGGGAATTGTGGGACTGTTAACCCTCGGTCCATCACTATCTTACCTGCTCCTGTGGTGGCTGGCGCGTTTCTATAAGCTGGATGACAAAATGATGCAGACAATTCAGCGCGAGCTGTCCATGCGCCAGCAGCAGGGGCATTCAGAGACGCATTTGCCGCTAAACGCCGTTCCGGAAAAGGCCTGAGGAGATGCGAAATATGACCCCTTCTGAATACCAGAATCCTATCTTATGCGCCGATTATTCCGACCCGGATATCGTGCGCGTAGGCGATGATTTCTTTATGGTCTCTTCCAGTTTTAACCATGTGCCCGCTTTACCGATCCTGCATTCAACGGACCTGGTTAATTGGACTATCATCAACCACGTTATGGATGAACTGCCGCTACCTGGTTATGACCGGTATCAGCCGGGTAAGGGCGTATGGGCGCCGTCGATTCGCTGGCACGATGGCAAGCTGTGGGTCTGCTTCAGCACGCCCGATGAAGGTATTTTTATCTGCCATACCGAGGATCCGTGGGGGAAATGGAGCGCTCCGCACTGCCTGCGCGAGGCCAGAGGTTGGATAGATCCCTGCCCGTTCTGGGACGACAATGGTCAGGCCTGGTTGGTACATGCCTTCGCCCATAGCCGCAGCGGCATCAAGCATAAACTGCAGTTGTTTGCGATGGCGCCGGACGCCAGCGAATTGCTGGGCGAAGGGCAGATTATCTATGACGGCTGCTGCGATTTACCTACCCTTGAGGGGCCAAAGGTTTATCAACGCGCCGGTTGGTACTACATCTTTGCTCCTGCGGGCGGGGTTGAAAATGGCTGGCAGACGGTACTGCGCGCGCGCCAGATGACGGGGCCCTGGGAAGCCAAAAACGTGCTTTTCCAGGGAAACACCTCGATAAATGGACCACATCAGGGCGGCTGGGTGGAGGGTGAGGAGGGCGAATGCTGGTTTGTTCATTTCCAGGACTTACACCTCTATGGCCGCGTGGTTCACCTCCAGCCGATGTCCTGGGGTAACGATGGCTGGCCGCGTATCGGTGAGCAGATTGGTAACTGCGGCGTCGGACAGCCGGTTTTACGTTGGCCGCGTCCTAAAGGGTTAACGCCTTCACCGGCATTGGCGCCGCAAAACAGCGACTATTTTGCGCAAGGCCAACCGGGAATACAGTGGCAGTGGCAGGCTAACCCCAGCCCTGAGTGGCTGCTGCCGGCGGAAGGCGAACTTCGATTACGCTGCGTCCCATTATCCGAAGTCGATGGACAGAGAGCGTTATACTGGGCGCCGCAGCTGTTGCTGCAGAAATTCCCGGCGCTAACTTTTAGCGCGAAAACAAGCGTAACGTTATATGCCGCTCAGGACGGTGATGCCGGAGGCCTGATCGTATACGGCGAACGCTACGCCGCTTTGCTGGTGGAGTTTGGGCAAGGGAGTTACCGGCTCGTGTGGCGACACGGTTGGATGAGCGATGCGGGCGTGGTGCGCGAAACTCGTCAGGTTCTTGCTGAGCTTAAGTGCGGCAAGTGTCAGCTGCAGGTGGCTGTAGGCGAAGGCGGACTGTGTCAATTTTCCTGGCGAGCCGAGGAGGAGTGGCGGAAGGTTCCTCTTTGTTTTGCTGCCGGGAAGGGAAAATGGGTCGGCGCGAAATTTGGCCTGCTGGCTGCTTCAATGGTTGGCCTACAAAGCGAGGGCTACTCCGCTTTGCAGGACTTTGAGGTCATACTTTAAAGAAACCGTTTCTGGCCGCCTGCAGATGACGCGGGCGGCTGATGTTGCATAAGCGTTACCCTGTTGCGATATAATGGCGGCCGTTTATGTTAACTGACAGGATCTTATGGAACGCTTTCTGGAAAATGCTATGTACGCCTCGCGCTGGCTGCTGGCGCCGGTTTATTTTGGCCTCTCGCTCGGTCTGATTGCGCTGACCATCAAATTTTTTCAGGAGATCTTCCACATACTGCCGCATATTTTTAGCGTCAGCGAGTCGGATATGATTCTGACCCTGCTGTCGCTGGTGGATATGACCCTGGTGGGCGGTTTGCTGGTGATGGTGATGTTCTCCGGGTATGAAAATTTTGTCTCGCAGCTGGATATTAACGAGGGTAAAGAAAAACTCAGCTGGCTGGGCAAAATGGACGCGACGTCGCTGAAAAATAAGGTTGCCGCCTCCATCGTGGCGATCTCCTCTATTCACCTGCTGCGGGTGTTTATGGATGCGAAAAACGTCCCGGACAATAAGCTGATGTGGTATGTCATCATCCACCTGACCTTTGTGCTGTCGGCCTTTGTGATGGGCTACCTCGATCGTCTGACCAAAGTGAAACACTGATCCCTTCTCTCCCGGCGGCGTTAGCCGCTGGCTGTTTCTCCCCGTTTCTGCTGTTCTGCGCTGGCGTATGTCCGGGCTTCTGCTTTGCTTAAAGGGCGCTTAACAACGGAGGCAGGGTGATGACGCGATTAACGGCCAAAGATTTCCCGCAGCAGCTGCTCGAGTATTATGACTACTATGCCCACGGCAAAATCAGCAAACGCGAGTTTCTCCAGCTGGCGGGGAAATATGCCGTCGGCGGGATGACCGCGCTGGCGCTGTTTAATCTGCTGAAGCCCGACTATGCCCTGGCAGAGCAGGTACCGTTCACGGACCCGGATATCCGCCCGGAGTATATTCATTATCCCTCTCCTGACGGCCACGGCGAAGTGCGGGCTTACCTGGTGACGCCGACGAAAATAGCCGACAAAGCACCCGCCGTGGTGGTGGTGCATGAGAACCGCGGCCTGAATCCCTATATTGAAGACGTCGCCCGGCGGGTGGCGAAAGCGGGGTATATCGCGCTGGCGCCGGATGGCCTGAGCTCCGTCGGCGGCTATCCGGGAAATGATGATGAAGGCCGCGCGCTGCAGCAGAAAGTCGATCCCGTGAAGCTGATGAATGACTTTTTTGCGGCGGTCGCGTTTATGGCGAAGCATCCGCAGGCGACGGGGAAGGTCGGTATCACCGGTTTTTGCTACGGCGGCGGCGTCAGCAACGCGGCGGCGGTCGCCATTCCGGAGCTGGCCTGCGCGGTGCCGTTTTACGGCCGCCAGCCGCCGCTGAAGGAGGTCGATAAAATTAAAGCGCCGCTGCTACTGCACTATGCCGGTCTCGATAGCGGCATTAATGAAGGCTGGCCCGCTTATGAACAGGCGTTGAAGGAACACCATAAAGTCTATGAGGCCTATCTCTATCAGGGCGTGAATCACGGCTTTCATAATGATTCCACGCCGCGCTACGATCGGGCTGCGGCTGATCTTGCCTGGCAACGCACGCTGGCATGGTTTGAGAAGTATTTACGCTAGCGCAAACGTCATAAATAGCGCTACCGCTCGCTCAAAAAAACGCTATATAATTTATTATATAACGATTGGGAGGGCGCGATGGAAAATCATTTTGGCAAAGGCTTAATGGCGGGGCTACAGGCATCCTATGCTGACACCGCCGCGCATGCGGCGAATTTTTGCGCCGACTATAAACGCGGGTTTGTGCTCGGCTACTCGCACCGCATGTTTGAAAAAACCGGCGACCGCCAGCTCAGCGCCTGGGAAGCGGGGATCCTCACCCGTCGCTATGGCCTGGACAGGGATATGGTGATGGATTTCTTCAAAGAAGGTGGGTCGGGTATGGCGATGCGCTATTTTCTGGCGGGCTATCGGCTGGAAAGCTAAACAGGACGGCTTCGCAGGCGGAACCGTCCTGTGGTGGGAACCCTTTCCCGTCAACGGGAAAGGGTGAAGACCTTACGCCTGGCGCTTATCTTCCGTTTGGGTGTCAAAGTCGCGGGCGTCATGGCGCTCATGCAGCTGCTCATTGAGCGGGCCGTTGGTGCGGTTGACGATGCGTCCGCGCTTGACGGCCGGGCGGTTGCCGACATCCTGCGCCCAGCGCAGCACGTTTTTATAGCTCCCGGCGTCGAGGAACTCCGCCGCGTTATAGACATTGCCCAGCACCACGTTGCCATACCATGGCCAGACCGCCATATCGGCGATGGTATACTCCTCGCCGGCCACATAGCGACCGCGGGCGAGCTGTTTGTCCAGCACGTCGAGCTGGCGTTTGGCTTCCATGGTAAAGCGATCGATCGCGTACTCGATCTTCACCGGCGCATAGTTATAGAAGTGGCCGAAGCCGCCGCCGAGGAAGGGCGCGGCGCCCTGCAGCCAGAACAGCCAGTTAAGGGTTTCGGTGCGGCCGGCGGGATCCTTCGGCAGGAAGAAGCCAAATTTTTCCGCCAGATAGAGAAGAATGTTGCCGGATTCGAATACTCGGGTGGGCGGCGTGGTGGAGTGATCGCTCAGCGCCGGGATCTTCGAGTTCGGGTTGATGTCGACAAAGCCGCTGGAAAACTGATCGCCTTCGCCAATGCGTATCAGCCAGGCGTCGTACTCCGCGCCGCTGACGCCCAGCGCCAGCAGCTCCTCCAGCATGATCGTCACCTTCTGGCCGTTGGGCGTGCCAAGTGAGTATAGCTGGAGCGGATGGGTTCCCACCGGCAGGACGCGTTCATGAGTCGCGCCGGAAACGGGACGGTTGATGTTGGCGAACGCGCCGCCGCTGTTTTGCTTCCATTCCCACACTTTTGGTGGCTGGTAGTTTTGCTCTGACATGCTGGTTTGCCTTTTTCGTGGATGTACAAAAAGTGTAGCAGGTGACCTCAGGCCATAATCCGCGCGGCCCACACGCTGACATCATCGCCGCTGCCCAGATCCGGCTGCACCAGACCATTGACCATAAAGGTCGGCGAGACATGGATGCCGTTCTGGCGGGCATATTTGCTGTGCCACTTGATCACGTCCTGCAGCTCCGGGCGGGCAAAGGCGGCCCCCAGCAGGACGTGACTGTAGCGCTCAATGCGTTCAATGATTTGCTGCGGCGTGGCGTTCATGTTCGGCCCGCTGCAGTGATCGGTAAATTCAAACTCTTCCCGATGGTCTGCCACGGCCTGCATCACCTTATGCGCCTGCTCTCTGCCATGCGGCAGGGTGGACGCGGCGAGGATGCAGCGGACAATCACCCCGGAGAACAGATGCCACGGCTGCGACTGCAGCCGTATCTTGATGGTTACGTTATCGGCGCCGACCTCATCGAGCAGATCGTCGAGTTTATTAAACGCGCGGACAGAGTAGGGGCAGGTGGGCTCAAGGAACACCTCAAACGTCCGCGGGCCGTGTCCCCAGACCAGCGGTTGGGCATTCAGATGCGAGGGTGTGCTCATTGTCGACTCCTGATGTTGCGTTGTTTTTTTGTTATATCACCGATAACGATATCACTTCTGCTTTCGGCTGCAGGGTTATTTTCCTTAACGGCACGATTAGCGAAACGAATGAGTGGTATCATCGTTACACCTCTGTCTGGTAAGTGCCTGCGGCAGGATAAGAAGAGGGAGTTTTGTTTCGCCAACTGCCCGGGCTGCATTTATTTGAGGTCAGGCTAAATGAGCAAAGGATCGACAAGCAGTGACGCCCCGTTTGGGACATTGTTAGGCTACGCGCCCGGCGGCGTGGCAATTTATTCATCGAATTACAGTAGCTTAAATCCGCAGGACTATCCGGATGACGCGACGTTTCGCAGCTACATCGGCAATGAGTATATGGGGCATAAATGGCAGTGCGTTGAGTTTGCGCGCCGCTTTCTGTTCCTGACCTACGGGTTTGTCTTTACCGATGTGGGGATGGCCTATGAAATCTTCTCCCTGCGCTTTCTGCGCGAAGTGGTCAATGACAATATTCTCCCGCTGCAGGCCTTCGCCAACGGCTCCCGTCGTCCGCCGATCGCCGGTTCGCTGCTGATCTGGCAGAAGGGCGGCGAGTTCAAGCACACCGGCCACGTCGCGGTGATCACCCAGCTTGTCGGCAATAAGGTGCGTATCGCCGAGCAGAACGTCATTCACTCGCCGCTGCCGCAGGGCCAGCAGTGGACCCGCGAGCTGACCCTCGAGGTCAACGCCGGCCGGTACACCATCAAAGATACCTTTGCCGATACCGAAATTTTAGGCTGGATGATCCAGACCGCCGATACCGAACACAGCCTGCCGCAGCCGGTGCTGCCGGGCGAGGCGATGGCGATCAAGGGCGCGCGGCTGCCGAACAACGGCCAGTTCCGCGGCAAATGGCTGAACGAGAAAGATCCGCTGCAGAAAGCCTACGTGGCGGCCAACGGCCATTTTATCAATCAGGACCCCTATCAGTATTTCACCATCAGCGAAAGCGCCGAACAGGAGCTGATTAAAGCCACCAACGAGCTGCACCTGATGTATCTGCACGCCACCGATAAGGTAATGAAGGATGATAACCTGCTGGCGCTGTTTGATATCCCGAAAATCCTCTGGCCGCGTCTGCGTCTCTCGTGGCAGCGCCGGCGTCATCATATGATCACCGGGCGCATGGATTTTTGCATGGACGAGCGCGGGCTGAAGGTGTACGAGTACAATGCCGACTCCGCCTCCTGCCATACCGAAGGCGGGCTGATCCTCGAGCAGTGGCTGAAGCAGGGCTACTACGGCACGGGTCACAATCCGGCCGAAGGTCTGCTCGATGAGCTGGCGGGGGCGTGGAAACACAGCCGGGCGCGGCCTTTCGTGCACATCATGCAGGACAAGGATCTGGAAGAGAATTACCACGCGAAGTTTATCCAGCGTTCGCTGACCCAGGCCGGTTTCGAGAGCAAAATTCTCTTTGGTCTCGATGAACTGCGCTGGGATGCCGCCGGCCAGCTGATCGACGCCGACGGGCGGCTGGTCAACTGCGTCTGGAAAACCTGGGCATGGGAAACCGCCATTGAGCAGGTGCGCGAAGTCAGCGCCGATGAGTACGCGGCGGTGCCGATTCGTACCGGACATCCGCAGAATGAGGTGCGACTGATTGACGTCCTGCTGCGTCCTGAAGTATTGGTATTCGAACCCCTGTGGACGGTGATCCCGGGCAACAAAGCGATCCTGCCGGTGCTATGGTCGCTGTTCCCGCATCATCGCTATCTGCTGGATACTGATTTTGTGGTTAACGACGAGCTGGCGAAAACCGGTTATGCCGTGAAGCCCATTTCCGGACGCTGCGGAAACAATATCGACCTGATCGGGCCTCAGGATGAGGTTCTGGATCAGACCAGCGGTCAGTTTGTCGATCGTAAGAATATCTACCAGCAGCTGTGGTGCCTGCCGAAAGTGGATGGCAAGTATATCCAGGTGTGCACCTTTACCGTCGGCGGTAACTACGGCGGTACCTGCCTGCGCGGCGATTCGTCGCTGGTGGTGAAAAAAGAGAGCGACATAGAGCCGCTGATCGTATTGAAAGATAAAGCGTGATGTGCTGACCCCGGATAGCGGCTCGCGCCCTGTCCGGGGAAAGCGCAGAGACACGAACCAGGATAGCCCGGTCCGGTAAGCGCCGCCGGGGACCACCTGCAACAAAGCCAAGATAATTAACACAACAACAAGACAGAAAAGGAAAATAGTATGCACGATCGGCGTCTCGCCGCCCGCGCGGGTGAACTCAAGCCCTCCGCCGTCCGCGAACTTCTCAAGCACAGTAAACTGCCGGGCGTGATCTCGCTTGGCGGCGGCATTCCGGCCCCGGAACTGTTTGATACCGAAGGCCTGGAGCTGGCGGTGCAGAAGGTGATGAGCGAGCGTTTTCATGACGCATTTCAGTACGGTCTGACCGAAGGCTACCCGCCGCTGCGTCAGGCGGTGAGTGAAATCTGCCACGCCCGTGGCGTGACCTGTTCAGCCGCTCAGGTCTATATCACCTCCGGCTCCCAGCAATCGCTGGATATCGTTGCCCGCACGCTGCTCGATCCAGGCGATACTATCGTCGTTGAGCGACCCACCTATCTGGCGGCGCTGCAGGTGTTTCAGCTGGCGCAGGCCAATATCCTCAGCGTCGATACCGATGATGACGGGATGCTGGTGGAGCAACTGGCCGACCTGCTGGAGACCACCCGCGTCAAAGCCGTCTACCTGGTGCCGACGTTCGGCAACCCCGGCGGTAAAACGCTGAGCGAGGCGCGTCGTCGCCGGCTGGTCGAGCTGGCGAAAAAATATGACTTCGTCATTCTGGAAGACGATCCCTACGGTGAAATTAGCTTTACTGACGCCGTGCGACGTCCGCTCTATCAGCACGCCGTTGAGCTGGGCTGTGAAGATCAGGTGGTTTACACCTCGACGTTTTCAAAGATCCTCGCGCCGGGGATGCGTATCGGCTGGATCGTCATGCCGGACTGGCTGGCGCAGCAGACGGTGATCGTTAAGCAGGCGGCGGATCTGCATACCAATATGCTGTCGCAGGTGATCACCGCGGAATACCTCAGCCTGAACCGGCTGCAAAATCAGATTGTGTTGATTCGCGAAGACTATCGCAAGAAGTGCGTGGCGCTGGCCGACGCGCTGGAGAGTCGCCTTGGCGATCATCTGGAATTCAGCCGCCCACAGGGTGGGATGTTCCTGTGGGCGCGTTTCCGCTATCCGTTCGATACCATGGCATGGATGAAGAAAACGCTGGAAAACGGCGTTGTGTACGTCCCGGGGGAAGCGTTCTATCACGATAATCCGGATACCCGTACCCTGCGCCTTTCCTACTCCACGGTGTCGGAAGCAGGGCTGCTGACCGCCGTTGAGCGGCTGGCGGCCTCCCTGTAACGACCCTGCTGTGCGCCGCTTAGCGGCGGCGCACCCTCTTCGCCTCAGTAGCGAGAGGGGGTGACGCTAGCGTTCAGCGCTGGGGTCACTCCGTATCGGCGATGCGATCATCCAGCCAGACCAACATCAGCGCTGCGAGAAAAGCCACCGCAAAGGTACCAATAAACAACCACATAGATGTCCCTCACGGGTTAATTATTTTGCTGATTTTACCGGAGAGCGATCGTTTCGGTCGGAGATGGAGATTTTTGTCCCAGCCGAATGGCTGGCGAGAGAGAAAAAGTCATCGGCATCAATATCGAAGTTAAGAATAATTTCCCTGTATTCCCCACCGTTAATTAACGCTTTGGCTTCTTTAACACTACTGGCAATAATGACAGGCATCAGTTTTATCTCATTTTGAAAACTGAGAAGCAAAATAAGAGTTAGTTCGTACCAGATCAACTACTTTTTATCGTATGCGACCGCAGAAAAAAACGTCATCCCGTGGCTCGGCGATAGGGGAGGATTTTGTGACAGCGATCGGCTCATCAACAGCGGGATCTTATCGGACGCTGGGACGGGCTGCTGTTTCGCCAGCCCGCCGGGATTATTCACCCTGCTGTTTTGCCCGTAATATCTCGCCGCAGCGCTGCCGGTCCTGACGCAGCGTCTGCTGTTCCTGCGGGCTGAGCTGATGCCAGGTGTCCAGCATCCGCTGCCCCAGCGCCGGCAGGTAATGCGCTTTATGCAGCGCGTAGTCAGAATTCCCCCCCTCGACGATGTTTTGCATATCGTCGAGGAACTGGCGGCTGTCGTCATGATCGATCACGCAAAATACCGCCCGGTAGTAAGCTTCGTCTTCCTTGGTGTAATGCGGGGTGAACCACCAGACCAGCAGCGCGATAAGCGCCAGCAGCGGGATAATAAAAGGTAATTTTTTCAACATCAGTTTTTCGGCCGGAGACAATCAGCCGTTAGTGTACCTGCAACGACGTCAGGATGTAAGCGCCGGCCCCGGCGGGCCGGCACGGGCTAGTAGCCGACCGGGTAAATGCGGCCGGTCTGCACTCCTTCAATGCTGCGGCGATAGGCCTGCGCCACGGCGGCGGCGGGGACGCTGGCAAAGCCCGGGAAAAAGTCGCCGTAGGCCGCCAGCGACTCGCTGAGCACGGTGGGGCTGATGAGATTAATGCGGATCCCGCGCGGTAGTTCGCAGGCGGCGGCGCGCACAAAGCCTTCCAGACCGGCGTTAACCGTCGTGGCATTGACGCCCTGAGCAATCGGCTCCTGCGCGACAATACCGCTTACCAGAGTAATCGACCCGCCGTCGCGCAGGAAATGCTGGCCGATCAGCGCCAGGCGAATTTGCCCCAGCAGCTTGTCCTGCAGACCGAGGTTGAACTGGCTATCGGTCATGGTGCTTAACGGCCCAAAGTGCAGATTGCCGGTAGTGGAGACGATGGCGTCTACTTCGCCGGTCTGCGCAAACAGCGCCTCGACGCTCCCCTGGGAGGTAATATCCACCTGATAATCCCCCCGGGTGCGGCCGACGCGGATAACGTCATGTCTCTGGCCCAGTTCTTCGCTGACCGCGCGACCAATGGTGCCGCTGGCACCGATAACGATAATTTTCATGGCTGACTCCTGATGAGGTGAAAGCCTATTCTTTAATAAAACGGATATCGGATAAACTGGCTGAAAGTTAGAACATTACTAACCAGAGGTTAGCAATATGGATAAGCTGCGAGGGATGGAGACGCTTATTGCCGTGGTGGAGTGCGGCAGCTTTACCGGGGCGGCGTCGCGCCTGGGGCTGTCGGCGGTAATGGTCGGGAAATACATCGCCCAGCTGGAAACCCAGCTGGCGACGCGTCTGCTGGAGCGTAACACCCGACGCCAGAGCCTCACCGACGCCGGGCGGGTCTATTTTGACGAAGCGAAACGGGTGATGGAGCAGGTCTCCATCGCCGAAAGCGCCGTTGAGCGGCTGCGGCTGGCGCCCGCCGGCACCCTGCGGGTGAGCGCGCCCACCTCGTTCGGCGCCAGCGTGATCGCGCCCCTGACCGCCACCTTTCTGCAGGCCTGGCCAGCGGTCCGGGTGGAACTGGATCTGACCAACCGGATGGTCGATCTGGTGGATGAAGGTTTCGATCTGGCGATCCGCATTGGCGAGATCCATCAGGAGGATCTGGTGGCCCGCTATCTGGCGCCCTATCGGATGGTGATCTGCGCCGCGCCGGCTTATCTGGCGCGTTACGGAACGCCAGGGACGCCGGAAGATCTCGCCGATCATCTCTGCCTGTCCCATACGGTCTGGACCGCGCGCAACGAGTGGCGGCTGCCGGGCATGGAGGGGGAAGTGCGCTGGAAGCGCGATGCGGTTTTGCGCTGCAACGATGGCTATGCGCTGCGCCAGGCGGCGATCGCCGGGGCCGGGCTGCTGATGCAGCCGGAGGTGCTGCTGGCCGATGCGCTGGCCAGCGGCAGCCTGATGCGGGTGCTGGAGGCGTGGACCCCACAGCCGAGGCCTGTGCATCTGCTCTGGCGCCAGGATCGCCGGCCCCTGCCGAAGCTGACGCAGTTTATCGCCCACCTTCAGCAGGGAATGGCCGACGCGCTGGCGACGACCCGCGCGTCGGAATAATCACTCCTCCCGTAGCGCCTGCTGCCAGTCGGCAATCAGATCGTGAGGATCTTCGATCCCGACCGACAGGCGGATCAGCTGCGGCGTGATGCCGTTCGCCAGGCGCTTCTCCAGCGGGATCGAGGCGTGGGTCATGCTAAACGGTTGGCTCACCAGGCTCTCCACGCCGCCCAGACTCTCCGCAAGGGTGAACCAGCGCAACCTGCTGATAATGCGTTCGGCGTAACCGTCATCGCCCTTCACCACGACGGAAATCATGCCGCCGGGCAGGGCCATTTGCTGGCGCGCCAGCCGATGGTGCGGGTGCGAGGCCAGCCAGGGGAACCAGACTCGCTCTACCTCCGGCTGCTGTTCCAGCCATTCGGCGAGCTGCAGCGCGTTCGCGCTGTGGCGCTCCATCCGCAGCGCCAGGGTACGGATGCCGCGTAGCGTCAGGAAGCTGCTGAACGGGTCGAGTACACCGCCTACCGCATTCTGCAGGTAGCCAAGCTTTTCCGCGAGCTCAGCGTTATCGCCAACCACCGCCAGGCCAGCGACGACATCGGAATGGCCGTTGAGGTACTTGGTCGCGGAGTGGACCACAATATCAAACCCATGCTCCAGCGGGCGATGGATCGCCGGCGAGGCGAAAGTGTTATCGGCGACGCTGATCAGGTTATGGCGTCGCGCGATGGCGGCGATGGCGCTGAGATCCGCCAGCTTCAGCAGCGGGTTAGTGGGCGTCTCCACCCAGATCATGCGCGTATCGGGGCGGATCGCCGCTTCAATCCCCGCCAGGTCGTCGGGTTTCACCCAGCTCACCTGCAGACCAGCGCTACGACGGCGAACGTTTTCCAGCAGGCGATAAGTACCGCCATACACATCATCGACCGCCACCAGGTGGCTGTCCTTATCCAGCAGCTCCAGCACGGTGGAGATGGCGGCCAGCCCGGAGGCGAACGCGTAGCCGCGCGTGCCGTTTTCCAGGTCGGCGATCGCCGTCTCCAGCGCGTGGCGGGTAGGGTTCCCGCTACGGGAATATTCATAGCCGGTATGCTGTCCCGGCGCCGGCTGAGCAAAAGTGGAGGTGGCATAAATCGGCGGCATCACTGCGCCGTGGCTGTCGGTGAAGGTTCCGCTATGTACGCTCAGGGTGTGGATAGATGACATAAAAAATTCCTTATTGTGCGACTCGGTTACGCCAGGCGGTCAGTACATCGCTGCGGGTGACCAGGCCAAGAAAACGCGCGTTGTCAGCGATCACCGCCACCAGACCGCGATCGAGAATGGCCTGCAGTTCGCTCTCTGGCGCACGCTTATCGAGAGTTTCAACATGGCGGCTCATCGCTTCGCTAACCGGCAGAGAGAAGCGTTGGCGATCGCCCTTTACGTGGCGGATCAAATCCCACTCATCGACGATGCCGACCACGCGGCCATCCTCCAGCACCGGCAGCTGGGAGATGTCATACAGCCGCATGCGGGTAAATACTGCGGCCAGGGTGTCGTCCGGCGCGGCCGTGACGGTGGCGCCTTCGTCATGGCGCAGGGCGATAAAATCACTGAGATCGCCCTGTTCGGGACGGGCGATCAGCCCCTGCTGGCGCATCCAGTCGTCGTTGAACATTTTTGACAGGTATTTATTGCCGCTGTCGCAGGCGAAGGTCACTACCCGCTTCGGACGGCTTTGCGCCCGGCAGTAGCGCAGCGCGGCGCTGAGCAGGGTACCGGTGGAGGAGCCGGCCAGCACCCCCTCGACCTGCAGCAGCTGGCGCGCGGTGAGGAACGCTTCGCGGTCGCTGACGCGATAGGCGGTATGCACCCCTTCCAGCCTGGCCAGCGGCGGGATGAAATCTTCTCCAATCCCTTCGACCAGCCAGGATCCCGTTTCGCCGTAGCGTCCGGTATCAACCTGATCGGCAAGGATCGAGCCCGCCGGATCGGCGAGGATAAATTCCGTTTTCGGCGAATGTTCTGCAAACCAGGCCTGAAGCCCGCCCAGCGTGCCGCCGGAGCCAACGCCGACGACGATGGCGTCTATGTCGCCCTCCAGCTGCTGGAAAAGTTCTGGCGCGGTGGAGGTAGCGTGCGCCAGCGGATTCGCGTCGTTGTTAAACTGGTCGATGTAAAAAGCCCCCGGCGTTTCATCGGCAAGGCGGCGGGCATAATCCTGGTAGTAGGCCGGGTGGCCTTTATTGACGTCGGAGCGGGTGAGCAGCACCGTCGCGCCCAGCGCCCGCAGGTGAAAGATTTTCTCGCGGCTCATTTTGTCCGGCACCACCAGGATCAGGCGGTAATTTTTCTGCGCCGCGATCAGCGCCAGGCCGAGGCCGGTATTGCCGGCGGTGGCTTCGATAATTGTCCCGCCGGGCGCCAGTTTTCCCTGGCGCTCGGCTTCGTTAATCATCGACAGCGCGACCCGATCTTTAATTGAGCCGCCCGGGTTCTGATTTTCCAGTTTTAAAAACAGACTGCAGGGGCCGGTATCCAGTTTGTGCAACTGGAGCAGGGGAGTATGACCGATCAGGTCGCTCACGGAATGAAACAGTGACATAACCATTTACCCACTCGTTTAAGATATTTTTGCATGGTAGGTCTGTGAAATCGGTTATTTAAAGAATATTTCTCTGCCATTTAGCGCAAAATGGAATATAAGATGCTATTCAGCCATCCGGAGGGAAAGCAGGGTAGCCGCCTGGGCGGATCGATTGCCAGAAAAGGGCGTTTTTAGCCGCTTTTGGCGACAAAAAGGCGATTTTAATCAGCGTGTTATCTGATATCTGGCAATGTATTTGCGAAAAGATTCTATGGGGAACAGGCCTGCGCTTGCCGTTAAGTGGCAGCGGCGCTGGCCAGGAGAAAAGCGCAGCAGGGAAATCACGGGTTAACGCAGTTCGATGGAGAGTCCGGCTACAGAAAAGCAAAAACCCAGCCATAGGCTGGGTTCTTTAAATAGTGGTGCCCGGAC
>NZ_JBEAKW010000043.1:0-128027 GCF_040065795.1 Klebsiella sp. JB_Kp004
AAGCAAAAACCCAGCCATAGGCTGGGTTCTTTAAATAGTGGTGCCCGGACTCGGACTAACGCCGCAGGCGTTGAACAGCGCGCGTGTCGCGCTGGCCCCGAAGGGGTGAGCCGCTGTGCGGCGAATAATCGAACGGAGTTCGATGAAGAGTCCGGATGCAGAAAAGCAAAAACCCAGCCATAGGCTGGGTTCTTTAAATAGTGGTGCCCGGACTCGGAATCGAACCAAGGACACGGGGATTTTCAATCCCCTGCTCTACCGACTGAGCTATCCGGGCAACGGGGCGCATTAAACCGTAATCGCCGCGCCTCGTCAACGAAATTTATCTGTTTTGCAGCAGACTGAACAATCTATCACCACATTGCGCTAAAAGCACGCGTCTTCAGGCAAAAAACAGCGTCCAGGCCGCTGAAATCGGCATCGCCAGCACCAGCGCAGGCAGCATATTCACCACGGCAAACATTTTTATTCCGCAGATGCGCAGCCCGGTGGCCACCAGCAGCATACCGCCGACGGCGCTGAAATCCGCCAGCATCATCGGCGTGGTGAGCGGCATAATGATCGCCGCGCAGGCCGCGAGGGTCAGCTGGATAAGCAGCATCGGCACGCTGATGGCGGCGACGGCAATGCCCAGGGTGCAGGCGAAAATGGTGGCGGTGAAAAAATCAAGAAACGCTTTGGCAATCAGAATGCTGGCGTCGCCGGTCATCCCTTCGCGCATGGCGCCGAAGACGCCGGTGCCGCTGGCGCAGAACAGGACGATAATCGCCACATAGCTCTGAATATAGGAGTCATGAGCCGAGGCCTTTTTCTTACCCTTCGATGACAGCAACTGCTGAAGCTGACTGACCAGCGTATTTATGCCTTTTTCCATATTGCATATTTCGCCGAGCAGCGTTCCCACCAGGGTCGACAGCACCATCACCGGCAGATTGGCGCATTTAACCACCAGTAAAATACCGATGCCTAATGACGCCAGGCCAAAAATTGAGGTCATGGATGTGCGGATCCGTTCCGGCAACCGCTGGCTGAGTAAGGCGCCTAACACGCCGCCGACCAGCACCGCGCTGGCATTAATAAAAGGTCCTGTAACCACGCTGACTCCTGTTAAATATCCCTGATAACCGACTGATTATGACGTTAACCCGCCGTGAAAGCTTGTGTATCCGTGATATAAGTGCATACGGTTTTCATCTTGCGCCTGCCAGGGAAAGGTGCCATGATTGCGCGAATTTTCTCCTCCCTGATATGAGGCCGCCGATGACGACACTGCCATTACCTCGCCAGCGACGCCGCGCACAGATGCGTGGGCTGCCTCATCTTGCTACGCTTACCCCTCCGTTCACCATGCGGTGAAGGACACGTATGCTCACTGTAGGGCAACAGTAAGATCGGACGCGTCTGCTTTTACTGATGTCCGGCGGTCGGAGCTGAATCCGTCAGACCCGGACACATCGTTGGGCAAGGTTTCTCTTGTCTGAGATTTTTACACTCCCGATACGGGCATTTGCGCTTATGAAATCCATGCACATTGCCGCCAGCTGCGAGCTGGTCACCCGCTTGTCCACCCACCGTCGCGTTGTGGCGCTGGACAGTACCGATTTTACCGATGTGGCGGCAGTCGTCATCACCGCGGCGGACAGTCGCAGCGGTATCCTTGCCCTCCTCAGGCGTAGCGGATTTAACCTGCCGGTCTACCTGCTGAGCGAGACGGCGGTCGATAAGCCGGAGGGGGTACAGGCGGTGATCGCCGGTAAAGATCAGGAGTGGCTCGAGCTGGAAGCGGCGGCCTGCGATTATGAAGCGCGTCTGCTGCCGCCGTTTTTCAATACGCTGACCCAGTACGTCGAAATGGATAACAGCACCTTTGCCTGTCCGGGACACCAGCACGGGGCCTTTTTCAAAAAGCACCCCGCAGGCCGTCAGTTCTATGACTTTTTTGGCGAAAACGTCTTTCGCGCCGATATGTGTAACGCCGATGTAAAATTAGGCGATCTGCTGATCCACGAAGGGTCGGCCAAGCATGCGCAGAAGTTCGCCGCGAAGGTCTTTAATGCGGATAAAACCTACTTCGTCCTTAACGGCACCTCGGCGGCCAACAAAGTTGTGACCAACGCGCTGTTGACCCGCGGCGATCTGGTGCTGTTCGATCGCAACAACCACAAGTCAAACCATCACGGGGCGCTGATTCAGGCAGGGGCGACGCCTGTCTATCTTGAAGCCGCGCGCAATCCGTTCGGCTTTATCGGCGGCATTGACGAGCGTTGCTTTGATGAGCGCTACCTGCGGGATCTCATCCGTGAAGCGGCGCCAGAGAAAGCCACGGCCTCTCGCCCGTTTCGTCTGGCGGTGATCCAGCTCGGAACCTATGACGGCACGATCTATAACGCCCGCCAGGTGGTCGATAAAATCGGCCACCTCTGCGATTACATCCTGTTCGACTCGGCGTGGGTGGGCTATGAGCAGTTTATCCCGATGATGGCCGACTGTTCGCCGCTGCTGCTGGAGCTGACCCCGGACGATCCGGGCATTTTTGTCACCCAGTCCGTTCACAAGCAGCAGGCCGGTTTCTCGCAGACGTCGCAGATCCATAAAAAGGATAACCATCTGCGCGGCCAGGCGCGCTTCTGTCCGCATAAGCGGCTGAATAACGCCTTTATGCTGCATGCCTCTACCAGCCCGTTTTATCCGCTGTTCGCCGCACTGGACGTCAACGCCAAAATCCACGAAGGCGAGAGCGGCCGCCGCCTGTGGGCCGAATGCGTGGCGCTGGGCATCGAGGCGCGCAAAGCGATCATCGCCAACTGTAAGTTGATTCAGCCCTTTATTCCGCCGATGGTGGCGGGGCGCCCGTGGCAGGATCACCCGACCGAAGCGATCGCCCGGGAGCGTCGTTTCTTCAGCTTCGAACCGGGCGCGCGCTGGCATGGTTTCGAGGGCTATGCCGACGACCAGTATTTTGTCGATCCGTGCAAGCTACTGTTGACTACCCCTGGCATCGACGCGGAGAGCGGGGAGTACAGTGAGTTCGGCATCCCGGCGACCATTCTGGCGCATTACCTGCGGGAAAACGGCATCGTGCCGGAGAAGTGCGATCTCAACTCGATTCTGTTCCTGCTGACGCCGGCGGAAAGCGCCGAAAAAATGGCGCAGCTGGTGGCGATGCTGGGGCAGTTTGAACAGCATATTGAAGCGGATACGCCGCTGGCCGATGTGTTGCCGACCATCTACAACAAATATCCGGTGCGCTATCGCGACTATACCCTGCGCGAGTTGTGCCAGGAGATGCACGATCTGTACGTCAGCTTTGACGTGAAGAGCCTGCAAAAAGAGATGTTCCGTAAACGGAGCTTCCCGCGGGTGGTGATGAATCCCCAGGATGCCAACCGCGAATTTATCCGCGGCGACGTGGAGCTGGTGCGTCTGAGCGAGGCGGAGGGCCGCGTCGCGGCGGAAGGGGCGCTGCCGTATCCGCCGGGGGTATTATGCGTGGTGCCCGGTGAGGTCTGGGGGGGCGCTGTGCTGCGCTATTTCCTCGCGCTGGAGGAGGGGGTCAATATGCTACCGGGCTTCTCGCCGGAGCTGCAGGGAGTATATAGCGAGACGGATCCGGACGGCATTAAGCGGCTGTATGGCTACGTGTTGAAGGGATAAAAAAACGCCCCGCCGAACAGGCGGGGCGTTTTACTTTTGCCGATCACGCGCTCTGCTGCGCGGCGGTCGGCTGTCTGACGTGTTTGTATTTGAACAGCGCCACGAAGGCAAAAGCCAGCGCCAGCGAATAGCCGGCGAAAATCAGCCACACGCTCTGCCAGTTAGTGATCCCTTCGACGGTAAAGTGCTCCACCACTTTGCCGCTCACCATGCCACCGAGAATACAGCCGAAGCCGTTGGTCATCATCAGGAACATCCCCTGGGCGCTGGCGCGGATTTCCGGGCGCACCTCTTTCTCAACGAACACTGAACCGGAGATGTTGAAGAAGTCGAAGGCGCAACCGTAGACGATCATCGACAGTACCAGCAGCACGGTGCCGAACGGCGTCGGGTCGCCAAAGGCGAACAGGCCGAAGCGCAGCATCCACGCCACGATACTCATCAGCATGACGTTCTTAATGCCGTAGCGGCTGAGGAAGAACGGGATGGTCAGGATAAACAGGGTCTCGGAGATCTGCGAGATCGACATCAGCACCGAGGCGTGTTCGACGATAAAGCTGCCGGCAAACAGCGGATCTTTATCGAAGCTGTGCAGGAAGGTATTACCGAACATGTTGGTGATTTGCAGCTCGGCGCCGAGCATCATTGAGAAGATAAAGAAGATGGCCATGCGCTTGTTTTTAAACAGCGCGAAAGCGTTAAGCCCCAGCATCTCCGTCCAGCTTTGATTACGCTGGGCGTTAGCCACCGGGATCGTCGGCAGCGTCAGGGTGAACAGCGCCAGCAATACCGACAACGTCGCACCGATGTACAACTGCATATGGCTCAGCTCAAAGCCGGAGAAGCTGACGCCCCACATGGCGAAGATAAAGCCGATAGTGCCCCAGATACGGATCGGCGGAAAATCGGTAACGATATCCAGCCCCGCCGACTGCAGGCGATAGTAAGAGATGGTGTTAATCAGCCCCAGCGTCGGCATATAGGCCAGCGAGTTAAGCAGGATCACGAGGAACATTTCGCCCGGCGTGGTGACCTGCGCCGCCAGATACAGCGTCAGCGCACCCACCAGGTGACAAACGGCATACACCCATTTGGCGCTAATCCACTTGTCGGCGACGATGCCGAGCAGCGTCGGCATCAGCACCGCGGCGATACCGAGCGAGCTATAAACCGCGCCGATTGCTGCGCCGTCAAACTTCAGGGTGACAAACATGTATGAGCCAAGCGTGGTAAGCCAGCTCCCCCAAAGACAGAACTGCAGGAACGACAGTATTTTGAGCTGCAGCTTAAGATTCATGTAGTTATCCTCACGAATATGGGCTTGTTATGTTTTTAAAATAACATTAAACCCGTTATTTTGATGCGATTCTATCATTCGCCAAGCGAAGGCTTCTGTTAACTGCCGCAGAAAACCGAAAGATATTGCACCGTATGGCGCAGAAAAAACGCGGCCTCAGCGCGGGGCTGAGGCCGGTGTCAGGAGGGGGTTATTTACGGCGGTAGCTTTTCTGCGCCGTGTTAACTTTATACAGATAGCGGCGCGATTCCGCCGAAGGATGACGGGTAGTCAGGGTCTGGTAGACGTCCCCTGGCGCCATGCTGTTGATGATATTCGCCGCCTGGACTTTATCGCTGGAGAAGACCCGCAGCACGCTGCCGGCGCCGCCGTTATAGGCGGTGATCACCGCGTAGCGACGCGAGGTGGGGTTATCGATGCCGGCGAGGTAGACATTGTTCAGCATCGCCAGGTAGGCGGTACCGGTGTCAATGTTATTCGCCGGGTCGAACAGATAGCTGCGGCTTGGCAGGCCCGATTTACCCTGGGAACGGAAGACGTCTCTGCCGGCGCTGTGCTGGACCACCTGCATCAGCCCCATGGCGTCGGCATGGCTGACCGCATAAGGGTTAAAGGAGGATTCGGTCTGCATAATCGCGAGGATCAGCGACTCATCAACCCCATACTTACGCGAGGCCTGACGCACCATGCCGAGGTATTTATGCGCACGTTTGTCGAGGTGGTTCGGCACCAGGTTAATGGTGATGCTGTAGACCACGCGCAGGCCGTTGTTGCGGCTCTTCAGGCGGGTTTGCAGCAGATAGTCGGCAAAGCGCGCGGCGCGCCACTCCCAGCGAATCGATGCCCCGGTGTTATCCACCACCTGGCCATAGAGGAACGGCTCTTTGGAGATCTGAATGTCATCGACATCGGAATAGAGGTCGATGGAGTTGGGGTCATCGCCCATCAGCAGGGTTTTGACGATCGCCTGGCGCAGTCGTCCGCGCGGATCGGTGCCGGCGATGGTCTCGACGGTGATTGTCCCTTCATCGAAGTTGATGTGGCTGCGGGTTTGATACTGGTCGGTGTATTTGACGTAGTCCTTCGGCCCGGCGAGCAGGACTTCGTTGTACCCCCAAATGTTCTCGATGTTGTGGGCAAACTGGCCCATCAGGATATCAAAACCGTTGGTATCCTTGACCCAGGCCTCGTTGTATTCGGCGCCTTTTTTATTGGAGCTGGAACACGAAACGAGCAACGGCGCAATCAGCGCGAGCGCTAAGTATTTTTTCATCATTCCGGGCGTGCGTGTTGTGTTTGTTTTTAAAAGGCCGCAGGGCCCTTACTGTTTTTCCGGCGGCGTATAGCCTTCGATGTGCACGTCTTTCCCTTCAAACAGGAACTGCACCATCTCCTGCTCCAGCAGCTTGCGGTGCTCCGGGTTCATCATGCTGAGCTTTTTCTCGTTGATCAGCATGGTCTGCTTGTGCTGCCACTGCGCCCAGGCTTCTTTGGAGATTTCGTTGTAAATGCGCTTCCCGAGTTCGCCCGGATACAGCTGAAAATCCTGGCCGTCCGCTTCACGCTGCAGGAAGGTACAAAAAATGGTTCTGCTCATAATCAATCCTCTTTGATAGCCGAAAATTTATACCGGCGTTCCGGCTTTTAACTGTTGCAACAAACGCTCCACGGGGGCCGCCAGACCGACCGACGGCGGCTGCGCTAAGTTATACCAGAGTGCGTTGCCTTCATCCATGCATGCGCCAGATGAGTGCACTGTAAGCCACATCGGCACAATATCCAGATGGAAATGGCTGAAAGTGTGGCGAAAAGCGGTGAGCTGCGTCAGATTATCGGCCTTAATCTGGCGCTGTGCCAGCCACTCGCGCAGGCCCGCTTCGTCGGCAAACTGCGGAAAACAGAACAATCCGCCCCACAGGCCCACCGGCGGACGCTGGGCGAGAAACACCTCGTCGCCGTGCTGCATCAGCAGAAAATAGCCGGTGCGTTCCGGAATGGTCTGCTTCGGTTTTTTGCCCGGATATTCTGCCCATGAATGATTGGCGTAGGCCACGCAGCCGTTGCTCAGCGGGCACAGTTCGCACTTCGGCTTCGAGCGGGTGCAGACCATCGCCCCGAGATCCATCATCGCCTGGTTAAAGCGCTCCACGCCCTTCGCCGGCGTGACCGCTTCGCTGATCTCCCACAGCCGTTTTTCCACCTCTTTTTTCCCCGGCCAGCCGCTGACAGCATAGCAGCGGGCGAGCACGCGCTTCACGTTGCCGTCGAGAATCGGATAATGCTGACCGAGCGAAAGGGATAAAATGGCCCCCGCCGTTGAGCGCCCGACGCCGGGAAGCGCCGCCACTTCGTCAAAAGTTTGCGGGAATTCGCCGCCGTGCTGCGTCGCCACCTGCTGCGCCGCTTTGTGTAAGTTGCGCGCCCGCGCGTAGTAACCCAGTCCGGTCCACAGATGCAGCACCTCATCCAGCGGCGCGTTGGCGAGATCGACCACCGTGGGGAAACGCGCCATAAAGCGATCAAAATACGGGATAACCGTGGTCACCTGGGTTTGTTGCAACATCACTTCGGAGAGCCATACTTTGTAGGGCGTCTTGGCGATTTGCCAGGGCAGGGTTTTACGCCCGTATTTGTCGTACCAGTCCAGGACCTGGGCTGAAAATTGCGTGGCGAGAAAAGTCAAAGCTACGGCTCCGGGATCGCGATTACAGGGTGGCAGATTGCAGCACAAGGCCGAGTGGCTGTAAACCCTTGCATCCGCCGGGTAACTTTGGATAATGCCCGTTTTCCGAACACTTTCACTAGCAGACCTAACTTTTATGAAAAACGACGTCATCTCTCCGGAATTTGATGAAAACGGCCGTCCGCTGCGCCGTATTCGTAGCTTCGTCCGTCGCCAGGGCCGCCTGACGAAAGGGCAGCAGCATGCGCTGGATAACATTTGGCCGGTGATGGGCGTTGAATTCAACGATGCGCCGCTCGATTTCGCCGCCCTGTTTGGCCGCGAAGCGCCGGTCACTCTCGAAATTGGCTTCGGGATGGGCGCCTCGCTGGTGGCGATGGCAAAAGCCAAACCGGAGCAGAATTTCCTCGGCATCGAAGTACACTCCCCGGGCGTCGGCGCCTGTCTGGCCTCGGCCGAAGAAGAAGGTGTGCAAAACCTGCGCGTGATGTGTCACGATGCGGTGGAAGTACTGCACACTATGATTCCGGATAACTCGCTGAATATGGTGCAGCTGTTTTTCCCTGACCCGTGGCACAAAGCGCGCCATAATAAACGTCGTATCGTGCAGCCGCCTTTCGCCGAGCTGGTGAAAAGTAAACTGAAGCTCGGCGGCGTCTTCCATATGGCGACCGACTGGGAAGCCTATGCCGTCCATATGCTGGAAGTGATGTCCTCGCTGGAAGGATACCGTAACCAGTCGGCAAGCAACGATTACGTACCGCGCCCGGAATCGCGCCCGGTAACCAAATTTGAACAGCGTGGCCATCGTCTCGGCCACGGCGTATGGGACTTAATGTTCGAGAGGGTGAAATAATGGCCAAGAATCGTAGCCGTCGTCTGCGGAAAAAAATGCATATCGACGAGTTTCAGGAGTTAGGCTTCTCCGTCGCCTGGCGTTTCCCGGAAGGGACCAGCGAAGAGCAGATCGACCAGACGGTCAACGATCTGATCGAAGAGGTGATTGAGCCGAACAAGCTGGCCTTTGACGGCAGCGGCTATCTCTCCTGGGAGGGGCTGATCTGCATGCAGGAGATCGGTAAATGTACCGAAGAGCATCAGGCCATCGTGCGCCAATGGCTGGAAGCGCGTAAGTTAGAGGATGTGCGCACCAGCGAACTTTTTGACGTCTGGTGGGACTAAGTTTGACAAGGGTCGGCGACTGCCGGCCCGTTTTGTCTTAAGGGAGTTTTATGATGCGTAAAACGCTGCTGGCGGTGGCGCTCTCCGTCACCGCTTTGTCTGCCCATGCAGACTACCAGTGTAGCGTCACGCCGCGTGACGATGTGATCCTCACCCCGCAGCAGGTCCAGGTGAAAGGGGAAAATGGCAATCTGGTGATCAAACCGGACGGTAACCTGACCTTTAACGGCAAGGCCTATGCCCTCAGCGCCGCCCAGCGCGAGCAGGCCCAGGATTATCAGGCCGGTCTGCGCAGCAGCCTGCCGTGGATTGACGAAGGCGCGCGTTCGCGAGTCGAAAAAGGCCGCAAGGCGCTGGATAAAATCATTACCGAACAGGTCGGCGCCGACAGCAGTATGCACGGTCGTCTGACTAAGCTGGACGCGCAGCTGAAAGAACAGATGAACCGCATCATTGAGCGCCGCAGCGATGGCCTGACCTTCCACTATAAAGCCATCGACCAGGTGCGCGCCGACGGCCAGCAGCTGGTGAATCAGGCGATGGGCGGCATTCTGCAGGACAGCATTAACGAGATGGGGGCGAAAGCGGTGCTCAAAGGCGGCGGCAACCCGCTGCAGGGCATTCTCGGCAGCCTCGGCGGTCTGCAAACCGCGATTCAGGACGAGTGGAAAAACCAGGAGGCCGATTTCCAGCAGTTTGGTAAAGACGTCTGCAGCCGAGTGGTCTCCCTTGAGGACAGCCGCAAAGCGCTGGTGGGCTCGTTAAAGTAAGCGACATCCCGCTACCTGCGTCCGCAGGTAGCAAAATCAGATTTCATTTATCCTGCCTGCGGTGGCGAACGCCTTATGATGCCTGCTGTATTCATAAAAGGAATTTGCTGATGAAAGAGGCATGGAAAACGCTCACCGTCCTGATGATCGCTTCCCCTTGTTACGTGCTGGCGGATGCCAACACGCCAACAGACGACGTGGTAAAACAGCAGTTTGCTGAACAGACTGGCGGGGTTATGCGCTTGCAACGTGTGACGCTAAAGCAGCTCGACGCCAGGGGAAATCAGGCGACCTATATGCTGGAAGGCGATATGGCCGCCGCGGAAGATCTCTATATTCGCGTCGGCGTCGCGGGAGATTACTTTTTTTATGAGCGAGTCTGGACCAGGGGGCGGCCGGTAAAGTTCTCCGCCATGATGACCGCGGTAGGGACCAAAGACTCCGGCTGGCAGACCGAATTCTTTTCGCTGCAGATGGCGGCGAAGAGGGGCGGGAGAACCTTTAAGGAAATCGGAGGGGATGAAAGTAAAACCCTGATCGTCAATGACCACAAATTTATGGCGCAATTTGCCAAAATTGACGCCAGCTTTGCCGCCAGCAAAGCCACGATGAAGACGCTGCAAGGGCAACAGGATGCGCTGAAAACCGAGATCGCCGCGTTAGAGGAGCGGATTAACCGTTCATGGGGTACGGATGCGAACGGCAAGCCGCTCGATCGCAGCGACGTGCAGCAGGCGATGCTGGAAAAAATGTATGAAGTAGACCGGCAAAACGATCCGCTGAAATTCGAGAATCATTACTACAAAACTATCTATGAACCCGCCCTGACCGCCTGTCAGAAAAAAGCGGTTTGCGATGCCGGGCCGCTGCGCGCCGAGCGCGATGCTGTGCTGAATGAGCAGAAGCGTAACTATTATCGCCAGCATAAAGAGATGAGTGAAAATATCAAAGCGGAGATGGCCGCGCGCGATAAAAAGATAGCGCCGCTGCAGAAGCAAAAAGGCGAACTGAGCGCTCAGCTGATGGCGCTGGAGATACGCTATCGGGATTTGGCTCGCGACGAAAAATACTGGCAGGAGGGGCTGGAGAAGATGCGCCGCGACGGGGTCCTTAAGTAGCCGAATCAGGTTCGGAATGGCCCGGCTGCGCCTGGCGGGTATAGTGACACAATGTTCTGATACTGAAGATTTTTGCCTGACGGGCAGGGCGCTAAGCGCCGCCCGGGCAGAAGCGTTAGCACGGGGGCTAACGCTCGTTTTTCCTCAGGGAGGAGAGCCCCTTCTCCTGGGCAAAACCCTACATCAGCCCCAGCAGCTGTGGAATAAACAGCGAGATCGGCGGGATATAAACAATCATCATCAGCGCGATCAGCAGGGCGGCGTAGAACGGCAGCAACGGTTTGATGAGCTGCTGAATTTTCACCCCTGAAATGGAGCAGCCGACAAACAGCGCGCTGCCTACCGGCGGGGTCAGCAGGCCGATGCACAGGTTAGCGACCATCATGATGCCGAAATGAACCGGGTTCATGCCTAAATCCTCAGCAATGGGCAGAAATATCGGCGTGAAAATCAGCACCGCAGGGGTCATATCCATAAAAATGCCGACGATTAGCAGCACAATGTTAATCAACAGCAGGATCACTACCGGGTTTTCCGACACCCCCATTAGCGCATCGCTTATCATGTAGGGAATGTCGGCGTTGGTCATCGCCCACGACATGCCCACGGAAAAGCCAATCAGCAGCAGCACAATAGAGGTCATGACTACCGATTCCAGAATCAGCTTCGGCAGATCGCGCCACTTCACTTCCCGATAGATCAGTACCGACAGGATAAAGGTGTAGACCACGGCGATGGCAGAGGCTTCCGTCGCGGTAAAAATGCCGCCAAGGATCCCGCCCATCACAATGATGACCAGCAGCAGGCTGGGCAGTGCGTCGAAAAAGGCCTTTGCCGCCTGGGCGCAGGTCGGCCGTTCGGAAACCGGATAGCCGCGGCGTTTAGCGATGCAGCCGCAGACCAGCATGATGGACAGACCCATCAGAATGCCCGGCAGATAACCGGCCATAAACAGCGAGGCGACCGAGACGCCGCCAGCTGTCAGGGAAAAGACGATAAGGACGTTTGACGGCGGAATAAGCAGACCCGTGATGCAGGATGAGACGTTTACCGCTGTGGAAAAGGTCGGATCGTAGCCTTTCTGCGTTTGAATGGGATTCAGCGTCCCGCCTACCGCCGCGGCGGCGGCGACGGCTGAACCGGAAATCGAGCCGAACATCATATTGGCCAGCACGTTGACGTGGCCCAGAGAGCCCGGCACGCGTCCGACCATCACCTGCGCCAGATTGATTAAACGTATGGCAATCCCGCCGCTGTTCATCAGGGTTCCGGCAAAGATAAAAAAGGGGATAGCCAGCAGCGCGAAGTTATCAAGCCCGTTCGCCAGGCGTTGAGACACGGTAATCACCGCGATATCCCAGGGAAACATCAGCAGCATCGAACCAACGGTAGCGATACCGATGGCGAAGGAGATGGGAACGCCAATAAAAACCAGAATAAAGAAAGCGCCAAACAGCGTCAGTGCAATATAGCTATCCATGAGTTGCTCCTTATTCTGCATGTTTGATGTTTTTCAGGCCGTTACTGATAAAACACAATGCGTAAAACATCATCATGAAGCCGGTGAGCGGCAGGATCAGATACACGTAGCCCATGGGGATCTGCATCGCGGCTGAGACCTGGGCGGTCGACAGCGTTTTTGCAATCAGTTTTACGCCGCCGGTCACAATCACTGCGCCGGCAAACAGCAGGATCAGCAGGTTAATGATGACGCTGAAAAGCGCCTGCCTGCGGGGAGAGAGCGTCATGGTGAGTAAATCAATCGCCAGGTGACGCTGGGCGCCGACCGTATAGGCCGCGCCCAGTAGCCCGACCCAGATCATTAAGAAGCGCGCCAGCTCGTCGGTCAGGGTGCTTGGCTGGTTGAGCACGTAGCGGCTGAATACCTGCCAGACGACGCAGACAACCAGCGCAATCATTACAGCGACAGAGAAGGCGGCGATGGTGCGGTCCACCGCCAGCTTAATGCGGTTAAGTATCATCGTTGATTTCCTGGTGCAAACGGGCCAGCGGCCGGCCCGTTAAAGGTTATTCCGCGGCAGCTTCAAATTTGGCCAGCAGGGCGGCCTGGCTGGGATCTTTTTTAAAGTCATCGTATAGCGGCTGCACGGCGGCGCGGAACGGCGCTTTATCTACTTTGACTATTTCTCCGCCCAGGGCTTTGGCCTGCGAGCGGGTATCGGCATCGATCTTCCGCCACAGCTGTTGCTGATAAATCTCTGAGGCTTTCGCCGCTTTGATCAGAATGTGCTGCTGATCCGGCGTCAGTTTGTCCCAGGTTTTGCTGGAGATAACGAGGAAGTCAGGGATGGAGGCGTGCTCATCTTCAGAGAATACTTTCGCGATTTCGATATGGCGCGTCTGCACCCAGGAGGGAACGTTATTTTCCGCGCCGTCTACCACCCCCTGCTGCATGGCGGTATAAACTTCACCGAAGGAGATGGGGGTCGGGGAACCGCCCATTAATTCGACCATTTTTAACGTTGTCGGACTGGCCTGGACGCGGATCTTCAGTCCTTTTAAATCTTCTGGTTTAGTAATGGGCTTTTTGGCATAAAAGCTTCGCGTCCCGGCGACAAAAGCGGAAAGGGCAAAGAATCCTTTCTCTTTCGTCGAGTTCATTATTTCCTTGCCCACCTCGCCGAAGACGACTTTATTGAAGTGATTCTGGTCGTTAAACAGGAAGGGTAAATTATAAATGGCGTAAATATTATCGAAAGACTCCAGATCGCTGGCGGAACCTTTGGTCATATCCAGCGCGCCATTTTGTAATAACTCCATGGTCTCGCGCGCGCTGCCCATCTGACTACTGGGGTAAATACGAATCTTCATCTTACCGTCAGAAAGCTGGTTTACCTCTCTGGACATCTCCTCCAGCGCCTGATGCACCACATGGCTGCGCTCAAGGTTATGTGCCAGTTTTAACGTGACTTTTTCAGCTGCGACGGCCCCTGCGGAGAGTAGGGCCAGTAAAGCTATACCTACCAGAGAACGATAAAAAGGGTATTTTTTCATGAGTTGGCTCCATGCACTTGGGATAATTGGTCAATATCTTTAGCATCATGCTTTATTTCTGTATGACATATTATCTTTGTTGTCGTACATCTTTAAGCTACCTGACTCACACTTTCTGGCAATGAGGTAAGGAAATAACCGATCTTATTGCTGGATTGATATTTGGCTTGTATTAATTAATGCAAATTAATTTGAGGGTGGAATATTTAATAAGAATGAATCGGATATAATAAGGTAGATATGGCGGAGGAATCGAGTTATTCCCATTCCCGCACTCTGCCTGGCGGGAATGGGATAACGATATTTATTCGCTAAGGAATAGTTCGAGAAGAGAATTTAAAAACAGCTTTCCATGCTCGGTGATCTGCCAGTTCTGCTCGTCTTCCTGCAGATAGCCCTGAGCTATCGCCGCGTCCAGCTGCGGACGGATCGCCGCTTCATCAAGACCGGTATAACGGCGGAATTCCGCGCGCGGCGCGGCCTCCAGCAGGCGAAAACGGTTCATAAAGAACTCAAACGGTTTATCCGCCTCTTCCACATCATGCTGACGTTCGAGGTAGCGGCCTTCCATATAGCCGCGCGGGTGGCGGGTTTTGGCGGTACGCAGAATGCGCCCGTCCGGGAAGGTTATCTTGCCGTGCGCACCGCAGCCGATGCCAAGGTAGTCGCCAAAGCGCCAGTAGTTGAGATTATGCTGACACTGATAGCCCGGTTTGGCGTAAGCGGAAGTCTCGTACTGCTGGTAGCCGGCGGCGCTCAGCAGCTGATGCCCCTGCTCGAAAATATCCCATAGCGCGTCGTCATCCGGCAGCACCGGCGGCCGGGAGCCGAACAAGGTGTTCGGCTCAATGGTCAGCTGGTACCACGAGAGATGCGGCGGGTTGAGAGCAATGGCCTGACGCAGATCGTCCAGCGCCTCCTCCAGAGACTGGTCCGGCAAACCGTGCATCAGGTCGAGATTGAAACTGCGCAGGCCCAGGCCGCTGGCGAGGCGTGCCGCGCGTTTGGCCTCTTCCGGGCCGTGGATCCGCCCCAGCCGCTGCAGCTTCGGTTCGCTAAAGCTTTGTACGCCGATGGAGATGCGATTCACCCCGGCGCGCTGGTAATCAACGAAGCGATCGGCCTCCACGGTGCCCGGGTTGGCTTCCATGGTGATTTCCGCCCCGGCGGCCAGCGGCAGGCAGGCGCGGACGCCATCGAGCAGGGTTTGCATGGCCGGGCCGGACAGCAGGCTCGGCGTACCGCCGCCGATAAAAATGGTGCCTATTTCCCGTCCCTGGGCATACTGCGCATCGGCCCGCAGATCGTTCAGCAGATGCTGGACGTAGTCATCGTGCGGCACTTCGCCTTTCAGCGCATGCGAATTAAAGTCGCAGTACGGGCATTTCTGCACGCACCATGGAATATGGATATAGAGACTCAGCGGCGGCAAATTAGCCATTACGTAATGCTTCCAGTAACAGTTTCAGCGCCTGCCCGCGATGGGAAATAGCGCTCTTTTCTTCACGGCTCAGTTCGGCCGCGGTTTTTCCTTCTGACGGGACGAAGAAGATCGGGTCGTAGCCGAAACCGCCCTGACCCGCGGCTTTCCGGGCGATCACCCCAGGCCAGCTGCCGTGGCACACCAGCGGCGTGGGATCCTCGGCATGGCGCAGATAGACCAGTACGCAGTGGAATTGCGCCTGGCGCTGGTCGTCCGGCACGTCCTGCAGGGCATCGAGCAGTTTCTCAAGGTTCTGCTGGTCGCTGGCGTCGACGCCGGCATAGCGGGCGGAGTAGATGCCCGGCGCGCCGCCCAGGGCATCGACGGCCAGACCGGAATCGTCGGCGATAGCCGGCAGGCCGGTGATCTGCGCCGCATGACGCGCCTTCAGAATCGCGTTTTCAATGAAGGTCAGGCCGGTCTCTTCCGCAGACTCGACGCCCAGCTCGGTCTGAGCGACGATATCGAGACCAAAATCTTCCAGCAGCGAGGCCAGTTCGCGCACTTTACCGGCGTTGCCGGTAGCGAGGACGACTTTTTGCATGATGAATCCTGTTTATTCAGTTAGCGCCGCGACCGCAGTCGGGATCTGTTGTGGGGCGATGATTTTAACTTGCTTATGGCGGCCCAGCTCGCCTTTTTCAATCAGTACCTGGCTTTTGGCGACGCGGAACTGTTTGGCGAGAAATTTCACCAGATGGGCATTGGCCTGGCCATCAACGGGCGGGGCGGTAATGGCGACTTTGAGCTCGTCGCCATGCACGCCCACGATGCTGTCGCGGCTGGCCTTCGGCTGAATATACAGCCTCAGCACCAGCCCGTCAGCGCAGCTTTCAACGGCACTCATAGCGCCATCCACAGCCCCGGCAGCAGTACGTTACCGGTGGCCTGCAGCACCTCGGCGATACCCATATTGATCACGTACAGCAGCAGCACCAGCACCATCGGCGAGAAATCGATACCGCCCATCGACGGCAGCAGGTTGCGGATAGGGCGCAGCAGCGGGTCCGCCAGCTGCATCAGCACATACTCCACCGGGCTGCGTCCCTGGCTGACCCAGCTCATGATCGCCATCAGCAGGAGCACCCAGAAGATCAGCGAGCCGATGGTTTTCAGCAGAATAAGCAGAGCGGAGATCCAGATGATCGGCTGGAAGGTGATCACCATAAACAGTACGATCGCTTTGATGACGCAGAGGATGAATGCCACCAGCAGCGAGGCGCTGTCAATCGGCCCCATTGCCGGGATAATCCGGCGCAGCGGCCCGACAATCGGCTGCGTGGCCTTTACCACAAACTGCGAAAACGGGTTGTAAAAGTCGCAGCGCGCCCACTGCATCCATACGCGTAACAACACGACCATCGTGTAAAGCTCAATGACCGTTGAAAGCAGGAAAGTCAACGTCTTCATGGCGTTCCTCAGATTCCTTATTATTTGCTGTAGTCGCGCGCACCAAAAATGGCCGTGCCGATGCGCACCATTGTGCTTCCCGCCGCGATAGCGGCTTCCATATCGTCCGACATTCCCAGAGACAACGTATCGACCGTGGGGTACCGCGTTTTTAACCGCGCAAATGCTACCGCCATTTGCTGGGCGACGGCAAACTGCCTTACATATTCTGACTCAGGCGCGGGGATCGCCATCAGGCCGCGCAGCTCCAGATGAGGTAACTCAGCGATCTCCGCCGCTAAAGCATCGAGCGCTTCCAGCGGGATGCCGGATTTACTCTGCTCATCGCTAATGTTGATTTGAATCAGTACCTTCAGCGGCGGCAAATGCGCCGGGCGCTGCTCGTTCAGGCGGGTGGCGATTTTCAACCGATCGACGGTGTGGCACCAGTCAAAATGTTCGGCCACCAGCCGGCTTTTGTTGGACTGAAGGGGGCCAATAAAGTGCCACTGCAGACCGCTGACGCCTGCCTGCTGGAAATGGTTGATCTTCTCCACGCCCTCCTGGACGTAGTTTTCACCAAATGCCCGCTGGCCTGCCGCGATGGCTTCTTCGATCGCGCTCGCAGGTTTCGTTTTACTCACTGCAAGCAATGTCACTTCTTCTGGCGCACGCCCGCAACGGGCGGCGGCACCGGAGATTTTGTCCCGGACCTGTGCCAGGTTATGCGCAATATCGTTCATATTCCGAGGATGAGTTATGAAGCTGGAAGAAATCGTAGCCCTTAGTGTAAAGCATAATGTCTCCGATCTACACCTGTGCAATTCCGCCGCACCGCGCTGGCGGCGGCAGGGCAAGCTGGAGTCCGCTCCCTTTCCCGCGCCGGATATCGCGGATTTACTCAACGACTGGCTCGATGCCGCACAGTTCCAGCACTGGCAGGAGCACGGCCAGATTGACTTTGCGCTGACTCTGGCCTGCGGTTCGCGGCTACGCGCCAGCGCTTTCGCCCATACGCGCGGAATATCGCTGGTGCTGCGCCTGCTGCCCGTCCAGTGCCCGCGTCTGGAGACGCTGGGCGCGCCGCCTGCGCTAAGCGAACTACTGGCGGAAGAGAGTGGCTTGCTGCTGGTCACCGGGGCGACGGGCAGCGGCAAGTCGACTACCCTGGCGGCGATGGTCGGGCATCTCAACCAGCATCTTGATGGCCATATTCTGACGCTGGAGGATCCGGTGGAGTTTATTCATCACAGCGAGCGCTGCCTGATCCAGCAGCGGGAGATTGGCCGTCACTGTCCTTCGTTCTCCGCGGCGCTTCGGGTGGCGCTGCGCCAGGATCCGGATGTGATCCTGCTTGGGGAATTACGCGACAGCGAAACCATCCGCCTGGCGTTGACGGCTGCGGAAACCGGGCATCTTGTGATGGCGACATTACACACCCGCGGCGCGGCGCCGGCGGTGGAGAGATTGATCGATGTCTTTCCGGCAGAGGAGAAAGATCAGGTTCGTAGTCAGCTGGCCGGAAGCCTGTGCGCGGTGCTGGCGCAAAAATTATTACCCGCACGTCAGGGCGGCAGAGTTGCGCTATACGAGCTTCTGGTCAATACGCCGGCGGTGGCGAATTTGATCCGCGAAGGAAAAGTGCACCAGTTGCCCGGTGTTATGCAGACCGGGATGCAGGCCGGAATGCTGACATTTACCCAGAGTTTTCAGCAACGTGTGGCCGCAGGCCAGCTGTAAGGGGGGCGTGAAGCGGGTTGGGTGGTTAAAATGATGTGTTAACTGAATGTTTAAATGCTGTTTCTGGAAATTATTTGATAATACAAATAATCTTTCTGAATAAATTCAAATAAGACATTCAGCTGAGATATTTCGACAGTGAATACGCATTTCCAGGAAAAAAGTTTGATTACCTTTTGACAGCTTTGCGGTATTCGATTTATGCTGTTTACGGGAATAGGATGATTCTCATGGAATAACGTTTCAATTTGTAAATTGCTAAGGCTATTTATAAATTCATGACTGATTGTATATTTTTTTATTCATTTAACCACCATGACGGTGGATAGCAGCTAAGGAGAGTTTTAAGTGATTAATTTAAATGGAAATTCATCATCTTCTCGTCAGGTTACATTTATTACCCACCCGTCAATCCAGAGTAAAGCCTTTGCCAGCTATCTCAGCGAAACCCTGATGGCACCGGTAGTTTTACAAAATATTAATAAACCGCTGGCGCAGCGACTGGCGAAAGACTCTGTAATATTATTTGATATCGCCGTTTCAAATAAGAAATTAAACGGGGTGTGGCGAGATATTATTCGGCTGCAGTCAGATAATCCCCGCTTGCTGATTATCAACAGCGCGCAAAAGTATGAGTTATACGAAATGGCGCAGTGGCCGGCTTTATATGGCGTGTTCCGTCATGACGATGATGAATCGCGCTTAATTGAGGGCGTCAAGGCCGTGCTGAACGGCGAACAGACGGCTGAATTGAGCGTGATGCACCCGGCGATGTACGCTGCGGACCATACATCGGCGCCGGTTGAAAACTCGCCGCTGACCGAACGAGAATGCGAGATCCTCAACGAACTGCGCTGCGGCGCGACCAACCTGGATATTGCCCGCGCGCTGTTTATCAGCGAGAACACGGTGCGGACGCACCTGTATAACGTGTTCCGTAAGCTGAGCGTTAAGAATCGCACCCAGGCGGTGAGCTGGGCTAACGAACATCTGCGCCACTAGGCGGGAGGATCTGCGCCGTTAGCGGTTCGCCGGCGGCGCAGAAGACAGAGCTTAAAAGCTCTGCTCGAAGTAGCTTTCCAGAATGACCACCGCAGAGGCCGAATCGACGCTGCCTTTATTCAGCGCCCGATAGCCGCCGTGTTCGAACAGGCCCGCCCGGGCCTCAACCGTACTCAGACGTTCATCGTGGAGAAGGATCGCGACGCCAAAGCGGCCATGAATTTTGTTGGCGAAATTACGTGCGCGCGCCGTCAGCGGTTGCTCGGTGCCGTCCATATTCAGCGGCAGGCCGACGATTACCGCCTCAGGCTGCCACTCCTTAAGCAGTTTTTCGATGATATTCCAGTCCGGTTTACCGTCCTGCGCCTTCAGCGCCGGCAATGGCCGGGCGGTGGCGGTGATGCGTTGCCCCACCGCCACACCGATGCTTTTCGTCCCGAAATCAAAGCCGAGAAAGGTTCCGCTCATCATGCATGCCCCGCGACGCCTGGCATCGTCACGATGTCGATGCCAATCAGTTTAGCCGCCTCGCGCCAGCGATCGGCGATGGGCGTACGGAAAAGAATATTTTGGTCCGCCGGGGCGGTGAGCCAGGCATTATCTAAAATCTCCTGCTCCAGCTGCCCTTTCTCCCACGAGGAGTAGCCCAGCGCAACCAGCACGTTGCCCGGCTGCCGGTCGGTGCCTAAGGTTTCGAGGACATCCCGCGAGGTGGTGATCACCGTGTTATCCGAGATACGGATGCTTGAGGAAAAGTCAGAGGGCGGGGTATGTAAAATAAAGCCTCGGTCTTCCGCCAGCGGGCCGCCCAGCATCACCGGTTTATCCAGGCGGATCTCCGGATTACGCGGCTCCGGGACAATTTTGAGCTTCTCAAGGATCCCTTCCACCTGCAGATTTTCCAGCGGCTTATTGATAATAATGCCCATGGCACCCTCGTCGTTATACTCGCAGATATAGACCACGGAGCGGCGGAAAATGGGGTCCTGAAGCGCAGGCATGGCAATCAGAAAGTGATGCTGTAAATTCATTGTCAGAGGTTCTGTTCCTGGTTCAAAAAGCAACACCCAGTATGCGGGCAAAGTAGAATGGTGTCGATGCACTTTATCTGGCAGGCGCCTGAGCGGCGCCTGGCTGGAAGGGTTTCACCAGCGCGGCGATCCGCGCTCGCTGTGCCCTGAGCGGACGTTCGTCCGCCGTAGTGCTTATCGGGCGAGACGTCTTTCGATAGCGTCCATCAGCATGCCGGTGATCGAAATATCCGGGAAGGCGGCTTCGATCTCACGTACGCAGGTGGGGCTGGTGACGTTAATTTCCGTCAGACGGTCGCCGATGATATCCAGGCCGACGAAGATAAGACCTTTGGCCTTCAGCGTCGGGCCGACGCGGCGGGCGATGTCCCAGTCGCTTTCGGTTAGCGGGCGGGCTTCGCCGCGGCCGCCGGCGGCCAGATTGCCGCGGGTCTCGCCGCCCTGCGGAATGCGCGCCAGGCAGTAAGGCACCGGCTCGCCATCCACCACCAGCACGCGCTTGTCGCCATCTTTAATGGCTGGCAGATAGTTCTGCGCCATGCAGTAGCGGCTGCCCAGCTCGGTCAGCGTCTCGGCGATCACCCCAAGGTTCGGATCGCCGGCTTTGACGCGGAAAATAGAGGCGCCGCCCATGCCGTCGAGCGGCTTCATGATGATATCGCCGTGCTTTTCCCAGAAGGCTTTCAGCTGGGCTTTATTACGGGTGACCAGCGTTTCCGGGGTCAGCTCTGAGAACCAGGCGGTGAACAGCTTCTCGTTACAGTCGCGCAGGCTCTGCGGCTTGTTGACGATAAGCGTGCCTTTCTCTTCCGCTCGCTCCAGAATATAGGTCGCATAAATAAATTCGGTATCAAACGGCGGATCCTTACGCATCAGAATGACGTCAAGATCCGCCAGCGGCAGGTCCTGTTCGCCGGTGAAGTCATACCATTTGTCGTAGTTCTGTTCGACGCTCAGCGTGCGCGTCCGGGCGCGGGCTTCGCCGTTGATCAAATAGAGGTCGTTCATCTCCATGTAATGGAGTTCATAGCCGCGACGCTGCGCCTCCAGCAACATAGCGAAGCTGGTGTCTTTCTTGATGTTGATGGTTGCG
The DNA here is from genome assembly GCF_040065795.1 of Klebsiella sp. JB_Kp004. NCBI lineage: Bacteria > Pseudomonadati > Pseudomonadota > Gammaproteobacteria > Enterobacterales > Enterobacteriaceae > Klebsiella > Klebsiella sp. JB_Kp004. Next base: position 21,458 of record NZ_JBEAKW010000043.1, read on the forward strand.
ATGGGATCCATCACGATGCCGAGCTTGATCATGGTTCTTCTCCGTTAACGCCTCAACCTAAGTCGCCAAAACGCACCTGCAGGGCGGTGATGGCGGTGAGCGCAGTAGTCTCTGTACGCAGAACGCGCGGTCCCAACAGGATATCAGTAAACTGGTATTTCGCGGTCATCGCTATCTCTTCAGCCGACAGCCCGCCTTCCGGGCCAATCAGCAGCCGGACGCGTTCAACCGGCAGCGGCAGCGTGTTAATGCTGGCGCTGGCGCGCGGGTGCAGGTTGAGCTTCAGCCCGCTGTCCTGCTCGGCGCACCACTCCTCCAGCTGCATCGCCGGACGAATTTCCGGTACCACGTTACGACCGCTCTGTTCGCAGGCGGCAATAGCGATTTTCTGCCACTGCTGGATCTTTTTCTGCAAACGTTCAGCGTCCAGTTTAACGCCGCAGCGCTCGGAAAACAGTGGCGTTATGAGGCTTACCCCGAGTTCGATCGATTTCTGGATGGTGAATTCCATTTTTTCGCCGCGGGACATCACCTGGCCTAAATGGATATGCAGCGGCGATTCCCGATCGTCGGGTTCGCCACTGAGGACTTCAACCGCGACGTTTTTCTTACCGGCCTCGGTGATGACGGCGTCAAACACCTGGTTATTGCCGTCGAAGAGCTGAAGGTGCTGACCAGCGGTCATGCGCAGGACGCGGCCGACGTGGTTGGCCGCGTCATCGCTCAACGCGATCAGGCTGCCGACAATGAGGCGTTCTGGATGATGGATGCGAGGAATGCGCATGCTTGATATTCCGTTCTTTGCGCAGATGCCAGCTTCCCGCCATTGGGCGGGAAGCACAGGGCTGCAAATTAACAATTGCCGCTAGTGTAGGTTAGCTCTTTTGCGCCTGGCAAGCCTGCAGGACATACGGATTATGGTTGCCCTGTACTTTCGCGATGCGTTCATCGCGTTCACACTCCCAGGCGGTGACCGGGTACTGTTTATTCCAGGCGGTAAACAGCTGAGTTTGCTGGCGGGAAAGATTCAGCTGGTAGCGGTCGCGCATATAGAAGTAGGTGCGGGCGATGGCGCCGCGTGCGCGGGCAGGGGGCTCGGCGATTTTATCTTTAAAATCGACCTTCATGGTGCACTGGCCGTACTGGCCTTCACCGCCGTTCCACTGGCTGTACATAAAGTTGCCGCGATCGCCATTCACTTCTCCCACCGCCGGCTGCAGATTGTGCATGTCGCTTTCCATCTTGCGGTACTCCGGATCTTTGGCGCAGTTTTTACGTCCACCATCCTGCCAGCACTGGCGCTGATGGCCGAACTGCCACGCCGGCACCACGTGTTCCCACTCAACCCGGCTGGCGCGGTTCTCATTTTTACGCACTTTATAGCCGCAAGATTCCAGATCGATAACGCCTTTTTTACCCTGCCAGTCAATTTTACAGCCGCAGTAAAAGTCGCCGGGAACGTCGGCGTTTACTTTGACGCCAGCGGCCTTGGCCTGGGAAAAGCTGGTAATTTCGGCGGCCGCAAGCGGGCCACTCACTGCCGTGCACAATACTGCAACGGCTAAAACATGCATACGGGACATCGTTCACTCCGTGTCAAAACGAGCCCGCAACGTAGCGAATGAGGGTGCCGGATGCAATCAGTCAGATCAGAAAGTTTCTAATTAATTCCAATGGTTATTTTTCAGCCACCAGCAGATCGCCGCAGCGCACGCAGCGGTAAGTGGCTTCGCCGCGCACCACCCGGTTATGGCGACGAACGGTGAGCTGATGCTGCTGGCAGCGGCAGCGGTAGGGGAAGGTATTCTGGCGGACCGAATCAAGTTCAAAACGGTGGGTGCGACGCGCGGGAACGCCCAGGACGCTCTCCATCATCCATTTCCACTCTTTGCCGTGCGGGGCTACCCGGCCAAAGTGTTGCCACACCAGCAGGTGCGCCAGCTCATGGGGCACCACTTCATCGATAAACTCCTGCTGATTCTCCAGCAGCAGCACCGGGTTTAAACGAATTTCGTTTTTCTCCAGCCAGGCGGTGCCGGCGGAGGTACCGCGCTGCTGGTAGACCAGCGTCGGCTCCGCGTAGCGGCGTTCCAGCTTGAGGTTCGCTTTGGCGAGATGCTCCCGCAGGCTGCGCATCACGGCCTGCTGAATAGCGATGGGAATACGGGGTGTTTTCATAGCGCCAGAGGATAGTGCGGCGGAGGGGGGAGAGCAAGAGGAAGCTTCCTCCCGTGAGGGGAGGAAGCTCAGGCGGGTTAATCGCGGGCGCCGATCTCGCGCAGCGGACGACCCTGCATCAGGTTGCGTTCGATATGTTCCAGCGAGACGTTTTTGGTTTCCGGGATCAGCCACAGCGTCAGCAGGATAAACAGCACGTTCAGACCGCCGTACACCCAGAAGGTGTTGGCGCTGCCCAGCGAATTGAGCATGGTCAGGAAGGTGGCCCCGACAATCATGTTGGCAATCCAGTTGGTCGCCGTGGAGCAGGTGATACCGAAGTCGCGGCCTTTCAGCGGCTGGATTTCGGAACACAGTACCCAAATCAGCGGGCCGGCGCTCATGGCGAAACCGACGATAAACATCAGCAGCATCAGGACGGCGATGTACTGGGCGGTTGAGGAGTGAATGCCGATGTGCATCATGCTGCCCAGCACGCCCATCCCCGCGGCCATGACGATAAAGCCAAGGATCAGCGTCGGTTTACGGCCCCAGCGGTCGACCAGACCGATGGCGATAAAGGTAGCCAGCACGTTAGTCAGGCCGACGATCACCGTCCCCCACATCTGCTCGGTGGTGTTGGCATAGCCCGCCAGCTCAAAGATCTTCGGCGCGTAGTACATGATGACGTTCATCCCGGTGAACTGCTGCATCACCTGCAGCAGAATGCCGAGGAACACCGCGCGGCGGAAGTTGCTGTTGTCTTTAAACAGCGACCAGCCGGACTGTTTTACCTTCAGGCTTTCGCGGATCTCGTCGAGCTCGCGTTTCGCTTCGGCGCTGGTATCGCGCAGGCGCAGCAGCACGCGCTCGGCATCGACAAAGCGACGTTTAGCGGCGAACCAGCGCGGGCTGTCCGGCAGGAAGATAACGCCGATCAGCAGCAATACCGCCGGAATAATGATTACGCCGAGCATCCAGCGCCATGCGCCGCTGTAGCTGAAAGCGGTGTCGGAGAGGTAGGCGCCAAGAATACCGATGGTGATCATCAGCTGGTACATGGAAATCATACTGCCGCGAATTTTCTCCGGAGCGATTTCCGACAGATACAGCGGCGCGGTGTAGGAGGCGACGCCCACCGCCAGGCCCAGCAGCACGCGGGAAACCAGCAGGATCTCGACGTTTGGCGCGGCGGCGGAGAACAGAGAGCCGGCGACGAAGAGGATGGCGCCGATCATCAGGCTCTTTTTACGGCCCAGTTTGAAGGAGAGCCAGCCGCTGCCGACCGCACCGACGGCGGCGCCGAACATCATGGAGCTGACCACCCACTCCTGAGTGTGGGCGGAAATCTGGAACTCATTGGCAATAAAGGGTAAGGCACCCGCAATAACACCGATATCAAGGCCGAACAGCAGGCCAGCCAGCGCGGCGAGGAAACAGACGAAGAACGTCATGGTCTTGTTTGAACGCCCTTGTTTTTTGTTGTCAGGCATAACGCCCTCCAGTTGAGTTATTGATTCTGTCGATGGTTAGCGTAGGACACTCGTCGGTAAAAAAACGTGATTATAGTCACGGCTGTGTAATCGTTTCCACAAAGGTAAAGAAACGTAATTCATTAAATGCTTTTTAAATCAGCAATATAAATAAGGATAGACGACAATTTTAAAAACGGTAATCAGAGTTAACCGAAACAATATGTAACATTGTGAAAAATGCGCGCATGAGAAGGCGCTTGCAGGCAGCAATCGACCATTGTCATGATGTAATCGCTTTCATTACATCGCCGCGGTTCGCTGAAGCAGGGCATGGGAGGGTGGGTAACGGACATAAAAAGGCCAGCGCGAGGCTGGCCTTGAAGAGTGGAAGCGGGGGAGATTATTTCAGACCAGCCGCTTCACGCAGCAGGGCCGCTTTGTCGGTTTTTTCCCATGGGAAATGTTCGCGACCAAAGTGACCGTAGGCAGCGGTTTCTTTGTAGATCGGGTGCAGCAGATCCAGCATCTGAATCAGGCCGTACGGACGCAGGTCGAAGAACTCGCGCACCAGCAGGGTCAGCTGTTCAGAAGGCACTTTTTCTGTACCAAAGGTTTCCACCATGATGGAAGTCGGCTCTGCAACGCCGATGGCGTAGGAAACCTGAATTTCGCAACGGTCAGCCAGGCCTGCGGCAACGATGTTTTTCGCCACATAGCGCGCCGCATAGGCTGCGGAACGGTCAACTTTAGATGGATCCTTACCGGAGAAGGCGCCGCCGCCGTGACGAGCCATGCCGCCGTAGGTATCGACGATGATCTTACGACCGGTCAGACCGCAGTCGCCCATCGGGCCGCCGATAACGAAACGGCCGGTTGGGTTGATGAAGAATTTAGTGGACGCGCTCAGCCATTCGGTTGGCAGAATCGGTTTGATGATCTCTTCCATCACCGCTTCCTGCAGCGATTTCTGGTCGATATCTTCCGCGTGCTGCGTGGACAGCACCACCGCGTCGATGCCGACGATTTTGCCGTCGTCATACTGGAAGGTCACCTGGCTTTTCGCATCCGGACGCAGCCACGGCAGGGTGCCGTTTTTACGTACTTCAGCCTGGCGCTGCACCAGACGGTGAGCGTAGGTCACCGGCGCCGGCATCAGCACGTCGGTTTCGTTGGTGGCGTAGCCAAACATCAGCCCCTGGTCGCCTGCGCCCTGTTCCAGCGGATCGGCACGGTCAACGCCCTGGTTGATGTCCGGAGACTGTTTACCAATGGCGCTCAGTACGGCACACGAGTTGGCGTCAAAGCCCATATCGGAATGCACGTAGCCAATTTCGCGGACGGTGTTGCGGGTGATCTCTTCGATGTCAACCCATGCGCTGGTGGTGATTTCGCCGCCTACCAGCACCATGCCAGTTTTGACATAGGTTTCACATGCGACACGCGCTTTCGGATCCTGCTCAAGGATCGCATCCAGCACGGCATCGGAGATTTGGTCAGCAATTTTGTCAGGATGCCCTTCTGATACGGACTCAGACGTAAAAAGGTGTTTTGCCATATTTTATTTCACCTGTGGACGATTCGGATAGCTCATACTGTTGTGTAATGTGGCTTTGGTGGATAATCAGCGCAAAGCCGCGCAGGTAGCGACACGAGCAGTCTGAGTGTTAATCAGTATAGACGGATTAACTTCTGGACGGCTATTTTAGGTCAAATCTTAAGCCCATTTCCAGCCTTTTTTGATGGCGGTCGCATTTATCGGAAAACTCGCCTGGCAAATTTTCCTGACAACCGCGCAAACCTGCACATTTTTATTTTGCTTTTTACCCCGCTTCTCGGTATAAAACGCCGCGCGCGGCTCATTAAAAAAGCGCACGGGGATCTCCCCGTGGTGCCACTTCCAGCCGGGTTAAGCAGTCTGTATTTACAGAATCTCGCAACGGCATAGCGCCTGTTGCCCGGTATGTATAGCTTTGGCTTGTCGCCGACCCTGACCCAGGGCGGTGTGGAGGTGATACCAGATAATGAACCAACGTTTTTCGCTTGATTCGTCGCGTCGTTCTGTCGCGCGTCAGCACTCCGCAACCTGCATCTCTCTCATGCAAACCAGCCGATGTTCACCCCATCTCGGCGCTTCTCAGGATTCCAGGGCCGGTCGGTCGTCAGAAAACTGAACAAGGGCGCTCTTGCCTGGCAAGAGTTTTCTCGTGGTTTCTCCGGACTGTCATACTCTGTTCGGCTACGTGTTTTACGATGATATGAATAAGAAACCGGTCGCGCAGTCGCAAAACCAGCAGATAGTGCTGGGCTTTAGGACTGTTCATGGGTTGTTATCGCATCTTTGGACTGCGATAGTAGTTAACTGTCTTACACTTATTATTAAAAATTGAGGTTCGCTATGTCTGACGACATGTCTATGGTTTCGCCTTCGTCAGCAGGCGAACACGGTGTACTACGTTCCATGCAGGAGGTAGCGATGAGCTCCCAGGAAGCCAGCAAGATGCTGCGTACTTATAATATTGCCTGGTGGGGCAATAACTATTATGACGTCAACGAACTGGGCCACATCAGCGTTTGCCCGGATCCGGACGTCCCGGAAGCGCGCGTTGACCTCGCTGAATTAGTCAAAGCGCGCGAAGCGCAAGGGCAACGCTTGCCGGCGCTGTTCTGCTTCCCGCAGATCCTGCAGCACCGCCTGCGCTCAATCAACGCCGCATTCAAGCGCGCGCGCGAATCCTACGGCTATAACGGCGATTACTTCCTGGTCTACCCGATCAAGGTGAACCAGCATCGTCGCGTCATCGAATCGCTGATCCATTCTGGCGAGCCGCTGGGTCTGGAAGCCGGTTCGAAAGCGGAACTGATGGCCGTGCTGGCGCACGCCGGGATGACCCGCAGCGTCATCGTCTGTAACGGCTATAAAGACCGCGAATACATCCGCCTGGCGCTGGTGGGCGAGAAGATGGGCCACAAGGTCTATCTGGTCATCGAGAAGATGTCGGAGATCGCCATCGTGCTGGAAGAGGCCGAGCGCCTGAACGTGGTGCCACGCCTTGGCGTGCGCGCGCGTCTGGCCTCACAGGGGTCCGGTAAATGGCAGTCTTCCGGCGGCGAGAAGTCCAAGTTCGGCCTCGCGGCGACCCAGGTTCTGCAGCTGGTGGAGATCCTGCGTGCCGCAGGACACCTCGACAGCCTGCAGCTGCTGCACTTCCACCTCGGCTCGCAAATGGCAAACATTCGCGATATCGCCACCGGCGTGCGTGAATCGGCGCGTTTCTACGTCGAGTTGCATAAGCTGGGCGTCAATATCCAGTGCTTCGACGTCGGCGGCGGCCTGGGCGTGGATTATGAAGGCACCCGCTCGCAGTCTGACTGCTCGGTGAACTACGGCCTGAACGAATACGCTAACAATATCATCTGGGCCATCGGCGACGCCTGCGAAGAGAACGGCCTGCCGCACCCGACGGTGATCACCGAGTCCGGCCGCGCGGTGACCGCGCACCACACCGTGCTGGTTTCCAACATCATCGGCGTGGAGCGCAACGAATACACCGAGGCGACCCCGCCGGCGGAAGACGCCGCGCGCCCGCTGCAGAGCATGTGGGAAACCTGGCTGGAGATGCACGAAACCGGCAATCGCCGCTCGCTGCGCGAATGGCTGCACGACAGCCAGATGGACCTGCACGATATCCATATCGGCTACTCCTCCGGCACTTTCAACCTGCAGGAGCGCGCCTGGGCAGAACAGCTGTATCTGAACATGTGTCATGAAGTGCAGAAGCAACTCGACCCGAGCAACCGCGCCCATCGCCCGATTATTGATGAGCTGCAGGAGCGCATGGCGGATAAAATCTACGTCAACTTCTCGCTGTTCCAGTCGATGCCGGATGCGTGGGGGATCGATCAGCTGTTCCCGGTGATGCCGCTGGAAGGGCTTAACAAGTCGCCGGAGCGCCGCGCGGTGCTGCTGGACATCACCTGCGACTCTGATGGCGCCATCGATCACTACGTGGACGGCGACGGGATCGCCACCACCATGCCGATGCCGGAATATGACCCGGAGAACCCGCCGATGCTGGGCTTCTTTATGGTCGGCGCCTATCAGGAAATCCTTGGCAACATGCACAACCTGTTCGGCGATACCGAGGCGGTAGACGTGTTCGTCTTCCCTGACGGCAGCGTTGAGGTTGAGCTGTCCGACGAGGGCGATACCGTGGCGGATATGCTGCAGTACGTGCAGCTGGATCCAAATACGCTGCTGACCCAGTTCCGCGATCAGGTGAAAAACACCGGCCTCGACGACGCGCTGCAGCAGCAGTTCCTCGAAGAGTTCGAGGCGGGTCTGTACGGGTACACTTATCTGGAAGACGAGTAACCGCTGATGCCCGGTGGCGTTGCGCTTACCGGGCCTGCGTATGGCGGCCGCCTAAGGCGAAGCCGTCATCCGGCGGAAGGCGATACTCACTTGAACCCGTATGCATTACCGGCGATAATTCACGCCAATAAGCGATTTATCTATCAAACCCTTCCTCGTCGGGCCTAACGACGCGGAGGGGTTTTTTTTATACTTATTTTTTACGTTCCACGACTGTGAAAAGAGGTCATATCCATGAGCACTTTAGGTCATCAATACGATAACTCCCTGGTATCCAATGCCTTTGGCTTCCTGCGTCTGCCGATGAATTTCATGCCCTACGACAGCGATGCTGACTGGGTGATCACCGGCGTCCCGTTCGATATGGCCACCTCCGGGCGCGCGGGCGGCCGTCATGGCCCGGCGGCGATTCGTCAGGTTTCCACCAATCTCGCCTGGGAGCACAACCGTTTTCCGTGGAACTTCGACATGCGCGAACGCCTGAACGTGGTTGACTGCGGGGATCTGGTGTACGCCTTCGGCGACGCGCGCGAAATGAGCGAGAAGCTGCAGGCCCACGCCGAGAAGCTGCTGGCGGCCGGCAAGCGCATGCTCTCCTTTGGCGGCGATCACTTCGTTACGCTGCCGCTGCTGCGCGCCCACGCCAAGCACTTCGGTAAAATGGCGCTGGTGCACTTCGATGCCCACACCGACACTTACGCCAACGGCTGCGAGTTCGACCACGGCACTATGTTCTACACCGCGCCGAACGAAGGGCTTATCGATCCGAACCACTCCGTACAGATCGGTATTCGCACCGAATTCGATAAAGATAACGGTTTCACCGTGCTTGATGCGGGCCAGGTTAACGACCGCAGCGTCGATGACGTGATTGCCCAGGTGAAGCAGATCGTTGGCGATATGCCGGTGTACCTGACCTTTGATATCGACTGCCTGGATCCGGCGTTTGCGCCAGGAACCGGTACCCCGGTTATCGGTGGGCTCACCTCTGACCGCGCGATCAAGCTGGTGCGCGGTCTGAAGGATCTGAACATCGTCGGGATGGACGTGGTGGAGGTCGCCCCGGCCTACGATCAGTCCGAAATCACCGCCCTGGCGGCGGCGACCCTCGCGCTGGAGATGCTGTACATCCAGGCGGCGAAGAAGGGCGAATAACCCGAGGTCACCCCAACCCTCTCCCTTCCGGGGAGAGGGTACCGCACGGCACAGGGGGTTAATCAAGGCGCCGGACGGTTGCTCCTGCGGGCCGGGAGAGGGCCGACCCGCAGGAGAGGGTTCATCAGGTGCTTAAAACACGTTAAATGGATATTCGACGTAGAACCGCACTTCATTACCGCTGACGTTATAGTCGCTGGCGTTGCTGGAAACCCGCAGTACCGAATAGCGAAGCCTGAATTTCAAATCTTTCGCCGCCCCGTTTTGCACCTGGTATTGAACCTGGTTGAACCATTCATGTTCTTTGCCGTTGCTGGTCTCTGACGTTTTAATGTTATCCCCGCGCACGTAGGCGGTGGTCCAGGTCAGCCCCGGTAGCCCCAGCCCGGCAAAATCCAGTCCATACGATGCCTGCCAGGAGCGTTCATCTTCCCCGTTAAAATCAGACCAGTAGGAGTTGGCCAGCCAGATGGTGTTCCCGCCATCGCCGACGCCGCCCTGGTTCTGGTAGCCGCCGTAGTGGTAGCCGGTGCTGCCGCTGCTTTGCTGGTAAGCGACCTTAAAGGTATGGATATCCCAGATGTAGCTGGCGGCCAGGCTCCAGATACTGTTGCTGCGTCCGGTGTCATTGGCATCGGCATATTGCTGATCCAGGCGTGAGTGATAGCCGTTGAAGTCGAGAACCAGCTGTTGGTTGGCGGCGAACGGCTGCTGATAGTTCAGGCCGAGATACTGTTTGTTCAGCACATCTTCGACATGCGACGCGTACAGCGCGCCGCTGAGCTGGTCATTGAACCGGTAGCTGGCGCCGCCGAAGGACAGGCTTTTCAGACCGCTGTTATGGCTGTCGTCGCTTTTACGCTGCTGATCGGTCAGGTAGCCGGCGTTAATTTCCAGACCGTCGATTTCGCGTGAGGTCAGCATGGTGCCGGTATAGCTCTCGTAGAGCAGGCGCGAGTCGTCGGCGTAGACAATAGGCAACATCGGGCGCTGACTGCCGTAGCTGAGCACGGTATTCGAAAAGCGCATTTTGCCGGTGGCGCCGAATTTCGCGAGGTCGGATTTTGCCCGGCCGTCGTCATCCTGGGCGAAAAAGTCAATGCCGCCCGCGCCGCTGCGGCCGCGGCCACCGTCGAGGCGCACGGCGTACTGGGCGATGCCGTCCACGCCGAAGCCGACCGGCCCCTCGGTAAAGCCGGATTCGAAGGTGGCGATAATTCCCTGGCCCCATTCGGCTTTATCCGGCAGCCCATCGCGATAATCGCGTTTGATATACGCGTTACGTAAAAAGAGATCCAGATGGCTGTCTTCAATAAAGCCCTGGCTGGTAGATTGTTGGCTGGCGAAAGCCGGTGCGGCGGCAATAATGCCAAGTGCGATGAATGATAATTCTTTTTTCACTGAGGGCACTTCTCTGTCTGTCGATATATTCAAGGGAATCACTGCAATCGCAATATTCTCCTGAAATAATGTCAAAAGCAATCATTGTGTGAGCAATGGTATCGGCAGGAAACAAGCGGTGTGGCGCATGCTGGCCAGGTTTGGCGAAGAGGGGTGGACTATTTAATATTTGGTCTAACCCGCTTCTGAAAGGCGGATTGTGTACGCCGTTTTTCATTTGCCAAATAATATTTTGCTGAGTAACAGCATATAAAATAATTGGCTGCGACGAGGTGAAATAATAATTAACGGTTTGTGCGCTTAAGTTATCAATTGATGCGGCTAAATATTTTTACTGGCAGATATAAAAGGGAGGCAGTCATGCCTCCCGCTGGCGATTATTTAATCCCGTCGGCCTTCATGCGATCGCGAATATGCTGGGCGCGCGCTTCTGAGGCCGGGTGATCGTCAAACATCGAGCTCTGACGGCCGGCTTCCAGCTTGGCCAGTTTCTCGAAGCTGGTGGCCAGTCCCGACGGATTGATGCCGCGCTTACGCAGCAGGTCGTAAGAGTAGTCATCCGCTTCCGATTCCTGGCGCTGGGAGAACTGCGAGTTCACCAGTTTTTCACCCAGATCGCCGAGCTGCGACTGGGACAAGCTGCCGACGATGCCGCCGGCGGAGGCCGCTGCCGCGCGCACGGCGTTGGTGCCCAGGGCGACCTGCATGCCTTTCTTCACATGGCCCAGCGCGACGTGGCCCATTTCATGGCCGATCACCGCCTCGACTTCATTATCGTTCATCAGATCCATCAGCCCGCTGTAGACGCGGATGCAGCCGTTGGCCATGGCGAAGGCGTTGACATCCTTGGTCTCATAGACCTTGTAGTTCACGGGCTGACCATTGATGTTATCGCCCAGCGCGGCCGCGATTTTGTTCAGCCGCTGGCTGTATTCACTGCTGGCCGGGGCGATTTTCGCTTTGGCGTCCATCTCTTTACAGGCCTGGTCGCTTAAGGTTTTCACCTGCGCGTCGCTGAGAGAGTATGCCTGGAAGGCTTCGGCCCCTGAGCTGAGCAGACCGTTGGAGTCCATGTTCTGACATCCGGTGAGCGTTGCTGCGACCCCAAGAGCAAGTACGGTTGAGCGAATTTTCATTTTTTATCTTCCACAATCTTATGGTTGTTTATCCGACAATACGGCGACGGCAGGGAACCGTATTCTGCGTAAATTATAAAGAGTATCGCAGGATGCGGGCGAGCGGATTCCGGCGTAGCACAACCTGTTCCAGAGATTTCTTAAAGGGCAAAAGGATGCTCCATGTACATGACTTGTCGCTTGGGTTACATTGTTCACACTTTTTTCCGGCGTAGCCCAAAACGCGCTCTCGTCAAGTCGTTAAGGGCATGGCCTTCAACAGTCCGAACTGGAGTCAAAATGTCCTCACGTAAAGAGCTTGCTAACGCTATTCGTGCGCTGAGCATGGACGCTGTACAGAAAGCCAAATCCGGCCACCCGGGTGCCCCGATGGGTATGGCTGACATTGCCGAAGTGCTGTGGCGTGATTTCCTGAACCATAACCCGAACAATCCGGCCTGGGCTGACCGTGACCGTTTTGTACTGTCCAATGGCCATGGTTCGATGCTGATATACAGCCTGCTGCACCTCACTGGCTACGATCTGCCGATTGAAGAGCTGAAAAACTTCCGCCAGCTGCACTCCAAAACGCCGGGCCACCCGGAAGTCGGCTACACTGCGGGCGTGGAAACCACCACCGGTCCGCTGGGCCAGGGTATCGCTAACGCGGTCGGGATGGCTATCGCCGAGAAAACTCTGGCGGCGCAGTTCAACCGTCCGGGCCACGACATCGTCGACCACTACACCTACGCCTTCATGGGCGACGGCTGCATGATGGAAGGCATTTCTCACGAAGTGTGCTCCCTGGCCGGTACCCTGAAGCTGGGCAAACTGGTGGCCTTCTATGATGACAACGGCATCTCCATCGACGGCCACGTTGAAGGCTGGTTCACCGACGATACCGCCAAACGCTTTGAAGCCTACGGCTGGCACGTGGTGCGCGGCGTTGACGGTCACGACGCTGACGCCATCAAACGCGCAGTAGAAGAAGCGCGCGCGGTCACCGACAAACCGTCCCTGCTGATGTGCAAAACCATCATCGGCTTCGGTTCGCCGAACAAAGCCGGTACCCACGACTCCCACGGCGCGCCGCTGGGCGACGCCGAAATCGCCCTGACCCGCGAAGCGCTGGGCTGGAAACACGCGCCGTTTGACATCCCGTCTGACATCTATGCGCAGTGGGATGCCAAAGAAGCCGGTCAGGCGAAAGAAGCGGCATGGAATGAGAAGTTCGCTGCCTACGCCAAAGCCTTCCCGCAGGAAGCCGCCGAATTCACCCGTCGTATGAAAGGCGAGATGCCGTCTGACTTCGACGCCAAAGCCAACGAGTTCATCGCGAAGCTGCAGGCCAACCCGGCGAAAATCGCCAGCCGTAAAGCCTCTCAGAACGCCATCGAAGCTTTCGGTCCGCTGCTGCCGGAATTCCTCGGCGGTTCCGCTGACCTGGCGCCGTCCAACCTGACTCTGTGGTCTGGTTCTAAGCCGATCAACGAAGACACCGCGGGTAACTACATTCACTACGGCGTGCGTGAGTTCGGTATGACCGCTATCGCCAACGGCATCGCGCTGCACGGCGGCTTCCTGCCGTACACCTCCACCTTCCTGATGTTCGTGGAATACGCGCGTAATGCGGTACGTATGGCCGCGCTGATGAAACAGCGTCAGGTGATGGTCTACACCCACGACTCCATCGGTCTGGGCGAAGATGGCCCGACTCACCAGCCGGTAGAGCAGGTGGCTTCTCTGCGCGTAACGCCGAACATGTCCACCTGGCGTCCGTGTGACCAGGTTGAATCCGCGATTGCATGGAAATATGGCGTCGAGCGTCAGGACGGCCCGACCGCGCTGATCCTCTCCCGTCAGAACCTGGCGCAGCAGGAGCGTACCGAAGAGCAGCTGGCGAACGTGGCCCGCGGCGGTTACGTGCTGAAAGATTGCGCCGGCCAGCCGGAGCTGATCTTCATCGCCACCGGTTCCGAAGTGGAGCTGGCGGTGGCCGCGTGGGACAAACTGACCGCCGAAGGCGTGAAGGCGCGCGTGGTCTCCATGCCGTCCACCGACGCGTTCGACAAGCAGGATGCGGCCTACCGTGAATCCGTACTGCCGAAAGCCGTGACCGCGCGCGTTGCCGTGGAAGCGGGTATTGCTGATTACTGGTTCAAATACGTTGGCCTGAACGGGGCGATCGTTGGCATGACCACCTTCGGTGAGTCTGCGCCGGCTGAGCAGCTGTTCGAAGAGTTCGGCTTCACCGTCGACAACGTGGTCGCTAAAGCGAAAGCGCTGCTGTAATTGCGGTTACGGTGCGGGCTGATGCCCGCCCCCCAACCCTCTCCCACAGGAAAGGGTGCAAACGCCAAAAACGGTAACCCCTGGGTTACCGTTTTGCTTTTACCTCGCCACCCGGCTTTTTTGTATCTGCTATTCCTGAACCATGTAATACGGTTGTAAATTATTCCAGCGAAAATGTGATGTGAGTCATATAGCTGGTTTATTGCGCTGGACAAACATTCCTTTTATTCCTCGTTTGGCTTATTCTAGCTGAAGCGTTTCAGTCGTTTAAATGTTCGACAATTAATCAATCAGTCGCAGTTTGCAGCTGGTAAGGTTTCCCTCAGAGCGTAGCTGGATTACTCTGTCAGCCACCTCATAACAGGGACAGCCTTGCAGGAGATCTATGACCATTCGCATCGCGATTAATGGCTTCGGTCGTATTGGACGCAACGTGGTTCGTGCGCTATATGAATCCGGGCGCCGTGCGGAAATCACCGTGGTGGCTATCAATGAGCTGGCGGATGCTGCGGGCATCGCGCATTTGTTGAAATATGACACCAGCCATGGCCGTTTCGCCTGGGATGTTCGTCAGGAGCGCGAGCAGCTGTTTGTTGGCGATGATGCCATCCGTCTGCTGCACGAGCCGACCATTGCGGCGCTGCCCTGGCGCGAGCTGGCGGTAGACGTGGTGCTCGACTGCACCGGCGTTTACGGGAGCCGTGAACACGGTGAGGCGCACCTGCAGGCTGGGGCGAAGAAAGTGCTCTTCTCCCATCCCGGCGGCAACGACCTCGACGCGACGGTGGTGTACGGCGTCAATCAGGATGAACTCCGCGCCGAGCATCGCATTGTCTCCAACGCCTCCTGCACCACCAACTGCATTATTCCGATCATTAAACTGTTAGATGATGCCTATGGCATCGAGTCCGGCACCGTCACCACCATTCACTCGGCGATGCATGACCAGCAGGTGATTGACGCCTACCATCCGGATCTCCGGCGTACCCGCGCGGCCAGCCAGTCGATCATTCCGGTGGATACCAAACTGGCGGCAGGGATCACCCGTATTTTCCCGCAGTTTAATGACCGTTTTGAAGCGATTGCCGTGCGGGTGCCGACGATAAACGTGACGGCAATTGACCTGAGCGTGACGGTCAAAAAACCGGTAAAAGCATGTGAAGTCAACCAGTTGCTGCAAAAAGCAGCACAAGGTGCATTTCATGGTATAGTTGACTATACGGAATTACCGTTGGTCTCAACAGATTTTAACCACGATCCGCACAGCGCCATCGTCGATGGCACGCAAACCCGGGTCAGTGGCGCGCATCTGATCAAAACGCTGGTCTGGTGCGATAACGAATGGGGCTTTGCTAACCGAATGCTCGACACGACGTTAGCGATGGCGGCTATTGGTTTCAGGTTCGACGCGTAAACGTCGACAAAACTTTATGAATCAACGAGAGGATTCACCATGTCTGTAATTAAGATGACCGATCTGGATCTGGCTGGTAAACGCGTTTTTATCCGTGCGGATCTGAACGTACCAGTTAAAGACGGGAAAGTAACCAGCGACGCACGTATCCGTGCCTCTCTGCCGACCATTGAACTGGCGCTGAAGCAGGGCGCGAAAGTCATGGTTACTTCTCACCTGGGTCGTCCGACCGAAGGCGAGTACAACGAAGAATTCTCTCTGCTGCCGGTTGTTAATTACCTGAAAGACAAACTGTCCAGCCCGGTACGTCTGGTTAAAGACTACCTGAACGGCGTGGAAGTCGCTGCCGGCGAGCTGGTGGTGCTGGAAAACGTTCGCTTCAACAAAGGCGAGAAAAAAGACGACGAAGCGCTGTCCAAAAAATACGCCGCGCTGTGCGACGTGTTCGTAATGGACGCTTTCGGTACCGCGCACCGCGCGCAGGCTTCCACCCACGGTATCGGCAAATTTGCTGACGTGGCGTGCGCAGGCCCGCTGCTGGCCGCTGAACTGGACGCGCTGGGTAAAGCGCTGAAAGAGCCGGCTCGTCCGATGGTCGCTATCGTCGGTGGTTCTAAAGTATCCACCAAACTGACCGTGCTGGATTCCCTGTCTAAAATCGCTGACCAGCTGATCGTCGGCGGCGGTATCGCCAACACCTTCGTTGCCGCTCAGGGCCACAACGTCGGTAAATCCCTGTACGAAGCGGATCTGGTTGATGAAGCCAAGCGCCTGCTGAGCACCTGCGATATCCCGGTTCCGACTGACGTTCGCGTCGCGACCGAGTTCTCCGAAACCGCAACGGCGACTCTGAAATCTGTTAACGACATTAAAGATGACGAGCAGATTCTGGACCTCGGCGACGTTTCCGCACAGAAACTGGCTGACATCCTGAAAAACGCCAAAACCATTCTGTGGAACGGCCCGGTTGGCGTATTCGAATTCCCGAACTTCCGTAAAGGGACTGAAATCGTGGCTAACGCTATCGCGGACAGCGAAGGTTTCTCCATCGCCGGCGGCGGCGACACCCTGGCAGCGATCGACCTGTTCGGCATCGCTGACAAAATTTCCTACATCTCCACTGGCGGCGGCGCGTTCCTTGAATTCGTCGAAGGCAAAGTCCTGCCGGCAGTAGCGATGCTCGAAGAGCGCGCTAAGCAGTAATTCAGTTCAGGCGGGGAAACCCGCCTGTTTTTCAGCGCGCTTAAGGGCTCGCGAACCTTCTTCAACGGTCGAAGATACAGATACAGGACTAAGTAACATGTCTAAAATTTTTGATTTCGTAAAACCGGGCGTCATCACTGGCGACGACGTTCAGAAAGTGTTCCAGGTAGCGAAAGAAAACAACTTTGCACTGCCGGCGGTAAACTGCGTAGGTACTGACTCCATCAACGCCGTTCTGGAAGCTGCTGCGAAAGTTCGCTCTCCGGTTATCGTTCAGTTCTCTAACGGCGGCGCGGCGTTCATCGCAGGTAAAGGCGTGAAAACTGACGTTCCTCAGGGTGCTGCTATCCTCGGCGCTATCTCTGGCGCGCACCACGTGCACCAGATGGCTGAGCACTACGGCGTGCCGGTTATCCTGCACACTGACCACTGCGCGAAGAAACTGCTGCCGTGGATCGACGGCCTGCTGGACGCGGGTGAAAAACACTTCGCCGCTACCGGCAAACCGCTGTTCTCTTCTCACATGATCGACCTGTCTGAAGAGTCTCTGCACGAAAACATCGAAATCTGCTCTAAATACCTGGCGCGCATGGCCAAAATGGACATGACCCTGGAAATCGAACTGGGTTGCACCGGTGGCGAAGAAGACGGCGTGGACAACAGCCACATGGACGCTTCCGCCCTGTACACCCAGCCGGAAGACGTGGATTACGCGTACACCGAGCTGAGCAAAATCAGCCCGCGCTTCACCATCGCCGCTTCCTTCGGTAACGTACACGGCGTGTACAAACCGGGTAACGTCGTTCTGACCCCGACTATCCTGCGCGACTCTCAGGAATATGTTTCCAAGAAACACAACCTGCCGCACAACAGCCTGAACTTCGTCTTCCACGGCGGTTCCGGTTCTTCCGCTCAGGAAATCAAAGACTCCGTTAGCTACGGCGTAGTGAAAATGAACATCGATACCGACACCCAATGGGCAACCTGGGACGGTATCCTGCAGTACTACAAAACTAACGAAGCTTACCTGCAGGGCCAGCTGGGCAACCCGAAAGGCGAAGACCAGCCGAACAAGAAATACTACGATCCGCGCGTATGGCTGCGTGCTGCACAGACTTCCATGGTGACTCGTCTGGAGCAGGCATTTAAAGAGCTGAACGCGATCGACGTTCTGTAAGAAAAATCTGTTTCTTACCCTGAGGCCCGCAGCAATGCGGGCTTTTTTATTAGCTTAACAACAGGATAGCGCGGCAGAAAACTGTGATCCATTTGGCAAAACGTGCACTTATTGTTTACCCTATAACCTGACTGCCCTGTCGCAGGCTGAGTTATTTACTTCCCCCTGGGGGATTCATAAGGAATGTTAAATGGAAGATTTGAACGTTGTCGATAGCATCAACCACGCCGGGACGTGGCTGGCACGCAACCAGGAGCTGCTGCTGAGCTATGCCGTCAACATCGTCGCGGCTATCGCTATCCTGATCGTCGGGATGATCGTGGCGCGCGTCGTCTCTAACACCGTCAACCGCCTGATGCTGGCGCGTAAAATTGACGCCACCGTTGCCGATTTTCTCTCCGCGCTGGTGCGCTATGCGGTTATCGCCTTTACGCTGATTGCCGCCCTGGGCCGCGTGGGCGTGCAGACCGCCTCGGTCATTGCGGTACTGGGCGCCGCGGGTTTAGCCGTCGGTCTGGCGCTGCAGGGGTCACTGTCTAACCTCGCGGCTGGCGTACTGCTGGTGATGTTCCGCCCGTTCCGCGCCGGTGAATATGTCGATCTCGGCGGCATTGCGGGTACCGTACAGAATGTGCAGATTTTCTCCACGACCCTGCGTACCGTCGATGGCAAAATCGTGGTGGTGCCGAACGGCAAAATTATCGCCGGCAACATCATTAACTTCTCCCGCGAACCGGCGCGCCGCAATGAGTTTATTATCGGCGTCTCTTACGATGCCGATATCGACAAGGTGAAGCAGCTCCTGACCTCGATTATCGAATCTGACGATCGTATTCTGCGCGATCGGGAAATGACGGTGCGCCTGAACGAACTCGGCGCCTCGTCGGTGAACTTCGTGGTGCGCGTGTGGAGCAAAAGCAGCGATCTGCAAAACGTCTACTGGGATATCCTCGAGCGCATCAAGCGTGAATTTGACGCCAATGGCATCAGCTTCCCTTATCCGCAGATGGATGTTCATGTGGTGCGCCTGCCGGAAAAAGCCGAGTAAACCACCACTCAGTGACTCAGGCCGGCCATGCCGGCCTTTTTTAATGGCTCATTATTAGCTTCGCTTATTAATGATTAATACTTTCAATTTCCGCTAATAATTTATTCGCGTTATAGTCAGCGCCACTCTCGAAGACAGCGGAAAAATCCTCATGTTTACCTATTACTTTCAGGGCCTTGCCCTGGGAGCGGCAATGATTTTGCCGCTTGGCCCACAAAATGCTTTCGTGATGAATCAGGGCATCCGTCGTCAGTATCACCTGATGATTGCCCTGCTGTGCGCCGTCAGCGACTTGCTGCTGATCTGCGCCGGCATTTTTGGCGGCAGCGCGCTGCTGATGCAGTCCCCCTGGCTACTGGCGCTCGTGACCTGGGGCGGCGTGGCCTTTTTACTGTGGTACGGCTTTGGCGCGCTGAAGACGGCGTTCAGTCAGAATCTTGAGCTCGCCAGCGCCGAGGCGATGCAGCAGGGGCGCTGGAAAATCATTATCACTATGCTGGCGGTCACCTGGCTGAATCCGCACGTTTATCTGGATACGTTTGTGGTGCTGGGCAGCCTGGGAGGCCAGCTGGCGATGGAGCCGAAGCGCTGGTTTGCGCTGGGAACCATTAGCGCCTCTTTCCTGTGGTTCTTTGGTCTGGCGCTGTTGGCCGCCTGGCTGGCGCCGCGGCTGCGTACCGCCAGAGCCCAGCGGATCATCAACATTGTCGTCGGCGCCGTCATGTGGTTTATTGCGTTTCAGCTGGCAAAAGAGGGCGTCGTCCATATCCAGGCGTTGCTCAACTAAGCGTTGTCCGATGGACTTTCCTGCTGTACGCGCTAAGCTTGCTGGCATGCGTCCCGTAAGGGCGATTTAAGTAACATGGAGAAACGACAGTGAAGTTAAAAGTCTTAGCCCTGGCGGCAACACTCGGATTTAGCACGATGGCGGCACAGGCCAGCGAATTGCCGGACGGTCCGCACATTGTGACTTCAGGCACAGCAAGCGTTGCTGCGGTTCCGGATATCGCTACCCTGGCGATCGAAGTGAACGTGGCGGCAAAAGATGCCGCATCGGCAAAAAAACAGGCTGACGATCGCGTTGCGCAATACCTCTCTTTCCTCGAAAAGAGCGGCATTGCGAAAAAAGACATCAACTCGGCGAATCTGCGTACCCAACCTGATTACGACTATCAGAACGGGAAAAGCATTCTGAAAGGCTATCGCGCGGTGCGCACCGTCGAAGTGACCTTGCGCCAGCTGGATAAGCTCAACGGTCTGCTGGATGGCGCCCTGAAAGCCGGTCTGAACGAAATTCGCTCCGTCTCGCTGGGCGTTGCGCAACCGGACGCTTACAAAGATAAAGCGCGTAAAGCGGCGATCGACGACGCCGTGCACCAGGCGCAGGAGCTGGCCGCAGGTTTCCACAGCAAGCTGGGGCCAGTGTACAGCGTACGCTACCATGTCTCTAATTATCAGCCGAGCCCGATGGTTCGCATGATGAAGGCCGCTGACGCTGCGCCGGTTTCCGCCCAGGAAACCTACGAGCAGGCGACTATCCAGTTTGACGACCAGGTCGACGTCGTGTTTGAACTGCAGCCGGCGCAGGCCGCGGCACCGGCGAAACCGGCTGAAGCGCCGAAACCGGCCCAGTAAGCGATAGAAACAAAAAAGCCACTTCAGCGAAGTGGCTTTTTTTATGCCCGCGGTTTAATCCTGACGCAGCACCTTGTGACCGTAGTCGATGAGCGCATCGGTCACCCGCCGCATCATGCGGCTTTCCGGGGCAAAGCGGTGCCAGTAGAGCATACGGCGCTGAAACAGGCCGGGAGTGAGATCGATAAGCTCGCCGCTGTTGAGCTCTTTTTCGATCTGCAGATGCGGGATCATACAGCAGGTAGTGCCCTGGCGCGCCAGCTGGACGAAGGCTTCCGACGAGTTGACGATATGGCAAGGGACGCTGCCCGGCGGCAGGTCGAAGTTTTGCTGCAGAAAGGCCTGATGCATATCGTCCAGATGGTCGAAGGCGACGACCGGCGCTTTCAGCAGCGCCGAACGCGTTACGCCGTTCGGGAAGTAGCGTTGCGCAAACTCTTTTGAGGCGACAAACAGGTAATCGAGCGCGCCGAGCTGATCCACCAGGCAGCTTGGCAGCGCCTGCGGCTGGATACTTACCGCGCCGACCACTTCGCCACGGCGCAGGCGCTCCTGGGTGCGGGTTTCATCTTCCACCTGCAGGTTGAGACGAATAGGGGAGTCCGACAGCACATTAGCCAGCGCCGGCAGCAGCCAGGTCGCCAGACTGTCGGCGTTCACCGCCAGCGACAGCAACAGCGGCGTGGAGCCAGTCTGCTCGTCGCCCAGCCACTCCTCTTCCAGCAGTTCAACCTGGCGCAACAGAGCCAGCAATTTTTGTCCTTGCTCGGTTGGGCGTGGCGGCACGGTACGTACCAGCAGCGGCTGGCCGAACATATTTTCCAGCTGCTTAATACGCTGTGAGACGGCGGACTGGGTAATACATAGCTTCTGCGCGGCGCGCTCAAATCCTCGTTCTCTAATCACCGCGTCCAGCGCTTGTAGTGTCCTGTAGTCCGGTCGTTTCATTATTCTGGCGTGCCCCCATAACTAATCGTTATCTCGCACTATGACATAAATTTTTATTTGATACAGACGAAATTGGTCTGCTCTGTTGTGTGATCTGCATCGCAGGGACATTTCCACTGTCGATGTTCTATAATGCGCCACAGGCATTCACATCTCGGACCATAATTATGACGCAGGATGAACTGAAAAAAGCGGTAGGTTGGGCAGCGCTGCAATACGTACAGCCAGGGACCATTGTGGGCGTTGGCACCGGCTCGACGGCGGCCCATTTTATTGACGCGCTGGGCACCATGAAAGGGCAGATCGAAGGGGCGGTCTCCAGCTCCGATGCCTCCACCGAGAAGCTGAAAAGCCTCGGGATCACCGTCTTCGATCTCAACAGCGTCGATCGCCTGGGGATCTACGTTGACGGCGCGGATGAGATCAACGGTCACATGCAGATGATCAAAGGCGGCGGCGCGGCGCTGACCCGTGAGAAGATCATCGCTTCGGTGGCCGATAAATTTATCTGCATCGCCGATGCCTCCAAACAGGTCGATATTCTGGGCAAATTCCCGCTGCCGGTTGAAGTCATTCCGATGGCGCGCAGCGCCGTTGCACGCCAGCTGGTCAAGCTGGGCGGTCGTCCGGAATACCGTCAGGGCGTGGTGACCGATAACGGCAACGTGATCCTTGACGTGCACGGCCTGGAAATTCTCGATGCTATCGCGCTGGAAAACGCGATTAACGGCATTCCTGGCGTCGTGACCGTAGGGCTGTTCGCCAATCGCGGCGCCGACGTGGCGCTGATCGGCACCGCTGACGGTGTGAAAACCATCGTAAAATAGTCTGTCCGCAGGGAGCCAACCGGCTCCCTCGCAAATATTTTTTCACCTGGTGCAATTTAGTGACTTCTGTCACATTTGTGCAACCATTCTGATTAACGCGCTACCGTTCATTATCTTTCTGGTGTTTTGTCCTGCCATTTCCTTCTGAATGACATTTCTTCAGGACGGCGACGCAAACGTTCATATTGCCGCGATAGTTTTTTTTGATATGTTGCTGAGACGAACTTTCGTTCAGCACGACATCAGTTAAGACAAAACAGGACGGGGAAATGGCTAAGGTATCACTGGAAAAAGACAAGATTAAATTTCTGCTGGTTGAAGGTGTGCATCAAAAGGCAATCGATAGCCTTCGCGCGGCAGGTTACACCAACATTGAATTTCATAAAGGCGCGCTGGATTCCGAACAGCTGAAAGCGTCGATCCGTGATGCCCATTTCATCGGCCTGCGTTCCCGTACCCATCTGACTGAAGAGATTTTCGCCGCGGCGGAAAAACTGGTTGCCGTCGGCTGCTTCTGCATCGGTACCAACCAGGTGGATCTGAACGCCGCCGCGAAGCGCGGTATTCCAGTGTTTAACGCGCCATTCTCCAATACCCGTTCGGTGGCCGAGCTGGTGATCGGTGAGCTGCTGCTGCTGCTGCGCGGCGTGCCGGAAGCCAACGCCAAGGCGCATCGCGGCGTATGGAATAAGCTGGCGGTGGGGAGCTTTGAAGCGCGCGGCAAGAAACTGGGGATTATCGGTTACGGCCACATCGGCACCCAGCTCGGCATTCTGGCGGAATCGCTGGGGATGCATGTCTTCTTCTATGATATTGAAAACAAACTGCCGCTCGGCAACGCCACTCAGGTACAGCATCTCTCCGACCTGCTGAACATGAGCGACGTGGTCAGCCTGCACGTGCCGGAAAACGCCTCCACCAAAAATATGATGGGCGCGGAAGAGCTGGCGCTGATGAAGCCGGGCGCGCTGCTGATCAACGCCTCCCGCGGTACCGTGGTGGATATTCCGGCGCTATGCGATGCGCTGGCGAGTAAGCATCTGGCCGGGGCGGCAATCGACGTCTTCCCGACCGAACCCGCGACCAACAGCGACCCCTTCACTTCGCCGCTGTGCGAATTTGATAACGTGATCCTGACTCCGCATATCGGTGGCTCCACTCAGGAAGCGCAGGAGAACATCGGTCTGGAAGTGGCCGGCAAACTGGCCAAGTACTCTGACAACGGGTCAACCCTGTCGGCGGTCAACTTCCCGGAAGTTTCTCTGCCGCTGCACGGCGGCCGCCGTCTGCTGCACATCCATGAGAACCGGCCGGGCGTCCTGACCGCCATCAACCAGATCTTCGCCGCGCAGAGCATCAACATTGCCGCCCAGTATCTGCAAACGTCGCCGCAGATGGGCTACGTGGTTATTGATATCGAAGCGGAAGAAGATGTTGCCCAGCAGGCGCTGCAGGCAATGAAAGCGATCCCGGGGACTATCCGCGCCCGTCTGCTGTTCTAATCATTTTTGCCTCTCGGGCAGGTCGCGTACCTGCCCGTTTTTTTGTTAATACCTTCCAGGCTGAATTTCTCGTCCCCGCGTACCTACCAACACCAGATTTTCCCCGGGGTGATCACCGCCGGCAGCGGGATATCCCACTCTTCGCTCGGCAGGGTGTCCACCTGCTGGCAGTCATGCGCGTAGCCCACCGGCTGCAGACGATACTGCTGCCAGTTTTGCAGCGTCCGGTCGTAAAAACCGCCACCCATCCCCAGCCGTTGGCCGACGGCATCGAAGGCCACCAGCGGGGTGACCAGCACATCGAGATCAGCGAGCGGCAGCACGTCGCGCACGTCGAGCTTCGGTTCGCGGATCTTCAGGCGATTTACTATCAGTTCGCTCTGCGGATGGTAATGTAAAAACAGCAGGTTACCGGGGCTAAACGGATGCAGCACCGGGAGATAGACTCGCTTACCGGCCCGCCAGAGCTGGTCGATCAGCGGTTGGGTGTCCAGCTCGCCGTCAAAGGAGAGAAACAGCGCCACGGTGTGGGCGAGAACCACCGGCGGCCAGGCCATCATCCGCTCTGCGGCCTGCAGGGCAAACTGCCGCTGTTGCTCAGGGCTGAGCGCGCGTCGACGCTCGCGGATCTGCTGGCGAATGTGCTGGCGGGAGAGCAGGGTATCGGGCTGTAGAGTCATGCAGGTCTCATGGCGAGCAGGCGTAACAATAGAAAACAGTGTAATACAGTGCGGCATCAGCCGAAAACAGGCGTGGGGAAATAATGCGAGGTAAGGAAGGGAATCTCCGAGATGCCGCCGCAGGCTGTAACCCTTGAACCCTTGGTTCAAGGTGAATGTGTCGTCACAGTTTTAAGGCTTCTCGGACGGACCGAGCATGCTCACCAACCGTGGAGCGCCACATTCTTGTGGTATGAAATATCGGCTCAGGGGACTGGCCCGCTTGCAAACATCTCAGAGAAATTTTGTTCCTGGAATTACTCTAACACAGTTAACTGCAAAGTGTTATTCAAACTTCGACCCTGGTCTTTCGCTTATGCGACCTTGCTCAAGCAATGCTTGCTCGATGGTCTGCTGAAGCATCCGAATGCGCTGCTCCATACTGGAAGCGTAGTCGCGGGTCTTCGCTTTTTCCTGAGTCAACTCATAGCTGATGTTCAACGCGGCGATGAAGACCAGCTGCTCAGTATTTGTGACTCTAGTGCGTTCTTTTAAATCTTGCAACCGCTGATTAAGGTCTTCAGCTGCCTGATTCAGGGCATCCCTTTGTTCAGGCGGGCAATTCACTCGCAGTGAACGGCCGAAAATTTGGAGATCTACGGGTTGTGCAGACATGCCACCTTCCTGCTGATTGACTGCGCTGCCTTCACACCCTGACCCGGGTCTGCGAAGGGGCGACACTATAGCTACCCTGGTGCGAAGATACAAGCCCTATTCTGGTTCACCAGGGTCCAAAGTGGTAGCATACCATGAATATTCCTCCCAACGATGACGAATGCTCATGTCTATACAGAACGAAATGCCTGGTTACAACGATGTAGACCAGTTACTGAACCAACAAGGGGTAGGGCTTACCCCGGCCGAGATGCACGGTTTGATCAGCGGATTACTGTGCGGCGGCAACACGGACAGCAGCTGGCAGCCGCTGGTGCACGACCTGACCAACGAAGGTCTCGCCTTCGGCCATGAGCTGGCCCAGGCGCTGCGTAACATGCATTCCGCCATCAGCGACTCACTGGATGACGACGGCTTCCTCTTTCAACTGTATCTGCCGGAAGGCGATGCGGTGAGCGTCTTTGACCGCGCCGACGCCCTCGCCGGCTGGGTCAACCACTTCCTTCTCGGCCTTGGCGTTAGCCAGCCGAAGCTGGATAAAGTGAAAGACGAAACCGGGGAAGCGATTGACGATCTGCGTAATATTGCCCAACTGGGCTACGATGAAGACGAAGATCAGGAAGAGCTGGAGATGTCTCTGGAGGAGATTATCGAGTATGTCCGCGTAGCCGCACTGCTGTGCCACGACACCTTTGCGCGTCAGCAGCCAACCGCACCGGAAGTCCGCAAACCGACATTACACTAACTAAAATTCGTTCAGGGGGCGTCATGACTCAGCAGGAATTTCTCTCGCGTCGCCAGGCGCTGTTGGCGCAGATGCAGCCAGGCAGCGCGGCGCTGATTTTCGCCGCACCGGAAGCGGTGCGCAGTGCAGATTCGGAATATCCCTACCGGCAGAACAGCGATTTCTGGTACTTCACCGGCTTCAACGAACCGGAAGCGCTGCTGGTGTTGATTAAAAGCGATGAAACCCACAACCATAGCGTGCTGTTCAACCGGGTTCGCGATCTGACCGCTGAGATCTGGTTCGGTCGCCGTCTGGGCCAGGAGGCCGCGCCGGCGAAGCTGGGCGTTGACCGGGCGCTGGCGTTCAGCGAAATCAACCAGCAGCTGTATCAGCTGCTCAACGGTCTGGACGCTATCTATTTTGCCCAAGGCGAATATGCCTATGCCGATGAGATTGTGTTCAACGCCCTCGAAAAACTCCGCAAAGGCTCGCGGCAGAACCTGCAGGCGCCGAACTCGGTGATCGACTGGCGGCCCATTGTGCATGAGATGCGCCTGTTCAAATCCGCGGAAGAGCTGGCCGTGATGCGCCGCGCCGGGGAGATCAGCGCCCTGGCCCATACCCGGGCGATGGAAAAATGCCGCCCTGGCATGTTCGAGTATCAGCTGGAGGGCGAAATTCTCCATGAATTCAATCGCCACGGCGCGCGCTTCCCCTCCTATAACACCATCGTTGGCGGCGGCGAAAACGGCTGCATTCTGCACTACACCGAAAACGAATCTGAACTGCGCGACGGCGATTTAGTGCTGATTGACGCCGGCTGCGAGTATCGCGGCTATGCCGGCGACATTACCCGCACCTTCCCGGTGAACGGCAAATTCAGCCAGCCGCAGCGCGAAATCTACGATATCGTGCTGGAATCGCTGGAGACCGCGCTGGAACTCTATCGCCCGGGCACCTCAATCTGCCAGGTGAACCAGGAAGTGGTGCGCATTATGATCACCGGCCTGGTGCGGCTGGGGATCCTCAAAGGCGAGGTTGACGAGCTGATCGCCAACAATGCCCACCGCCCGTACTTTATGCACGGTCTGAGCCACTGGCTGGGGCTGGATGTACACGATGTCGGTCACTACGACACCGACCGTTCTCGCGTCCTGGAGCCGGGGATGGTGCTGACCGTCGAACCGGGGCTGTATATCGCCGCCGACGCCGACGTGCCGGCGCAGTACCGCGGCATCGGCATCCGTATTGAAGATGACATCGTCATTACCGAAGACGGCAACGAAAATCTCACCGCCGGCGTGGTGAAGAAGGCGGATGAGATCGAAGCGCTGATGGCGGCGGCGCGCCAGTCATGAGCGTGCTGATCGTCGGCGGCGGGATGACCGGGGCGACGCTCGCCCTGGCCATCTCCCGTTTGACCGGCGGCGCGCTGCCGGTCCATCTGATTGAGGCGCAGGATCCCCAGTCGGCTCGCCATCCCGGCTTCGACGACCGGGCGATCGCCCTGGCCGCCGGCACCTGCCAGCAGCTGGCGCGCATCGGTGTCTGGCAACGTCTCGCCGAGCGGGCGACGGCTATCCAGCGGGTACACGTCAGCGACCGCGGCCATGCCGGTTTTGTGAATCTGGCGGCGGCGGATTATCGCCTGCCGGCGCTGGGTCAGGTGGTTGAACTCCACGATGTCGGCCAGCGACTGTTTAGCCTGCTGCGCGAGGCGCCGGGCGTGACGCTGCATTGCCCGGCGAAGGTGGCAGCGGTCAGCCGCAGCCAGGAGAGCGTCAGCCTTACCCTTGACGGGGGCGAAACGATCAGCGGCAAGCTGCTGGTGGCGGCGGACGGTTCGCGTTCGTCGCTGGGCGCCCGCTGCGGCATCAGCTGGCAACAGCAGCCCTATGAGCAACTGGCGATTATCGCCAACGTAAGCACCGCGCTGCCCCACGAAGGCCGCGCTTTCGAACGTTTTACCGAGCATGGCCCGCTGGCGATGCTGCCGATGTCGCAAGGGCGCTGCTCGCTGGTGTGGTGTCATCCGCAGTCGCGCCGCGACGAGGTGCTGAGCTGGTCTGACGAACGCTTTTGTCAGGAGCTGCAGCAGGCGTTCGGCTGGCGTTTGGGGCGCATTACCCACGCCGGGAAGCGCAGCGTCTATCCGCTGGCCCTCACCACCGCCAGCCGCGCGGTGTCGCACCGCCTGGCGCTGGTTGGTAACGCGGCGCAGACGCTGCACCCGATTGCCGGGCAGGGCTTTAATCTCGGCCTGCGCGATGTGATGAGTCTGGCGGAGCTGCTCGCTGACGCCCATCTCAGCGGCGAAGATGTCGGCCATTATCCGCTGCTGTGTCGCTATCAGGCGCGCAGAACAGGGGATAAAGCCGCCACCATCGGCGTGACCGATGGGCTGGTGCATCTGTTTGCCAACCGTTGGGCGCCGCTGGTGGTGGGGCGCAATGTCGGTCTGATGGCCATGGAATTATTTACCCCGGCGCGCGATGCGCTGGCGCAGCGTACCCTCGGTTGGGTTCCCCGTTAAGGAGTAGAACGTGCAAAGTGTTGATGTTGCCATTGTTGGCGGTGGAATGGTGGGGCTGGCGGTAGCCTGCGGTTTACAGGGCAGCGGCCTGCGCGTCGCGGTGCTGGAGAAAGCGGAGCCGCAGCCGCTGGCCGATGATGCGCCGCCGGCGCTGCGCGTGTCGGCAATAAACGCCGCCAGCGAAAAGCTGCTGACGAAGCTGGACGTCTGGCGCGAGATCGTTGCCCGACGCGCCAGCTGCTATCACGGAATGGAAGTGTGGGACAAAGACAGCTTCGGCCGCATTAGCTTTGATGACCAGAGCATGGGCTTCAGCCATCTGGGCCATATTATTGAAAACGCCGTGGTGCATTATGCGCTGTGGCAGAAGGCGCAGCGCTGCGCCGACGTTACCCTGCTGGCGCCTGCGCAACTGCAGCAGGTGGCGTGGGGCGAAAATGAGGCCTTTCTCAGCCTGCAGGACGGCAGCATGCTCACCGCGCGTCTGGTGATCGGCGCCGATGGGGCGAATTCGTGGCTGCGCAATAAAGCCGATATTCCGCTGACCTTCTGGGATTACCATCATCACGCGCTGGTGGCGACTATCCGTACCGCTGAGCCGCATCAGGCGGTGGCGCGCCAGGTATTTCATGGAGACGGGATCCTCGCCTTCCTGCCGCTCTGCGATCCGCACCTGTGCTCGATCGTCTGGTCGCTGTCGCCGGCGGAGGCGCAGCGGATGCAGGAGGCTGATGAAGCCACCTTTAGCCAGGCGTTGAATATCGCCTTCGATAATGGCCTTGGCCTCTGCCAGCTGGAAAGCGCACGTGAAGTCTTCCCGCTGACCGGCCGCTATGCCCGCCAGTTCGCCGCCCACCGCCTGGCGCTGGTCGGCGATGCCGCGCATACCATCCACCCGCTGGCCGGGCAGGGCGTCAACCTCGGCTTTATGGATGCGGCCGAGCTTATCGACGAACTGAAGCGTCTGCACGCCCAGGGCAAAGATATCGGCCAGCATCTTTATCTGCGCCGCTACGAGCGCAGCCGCAAGCACAGCGCCGCGCTGATGCTGGCGGGTATGCAGGGCTTCCGCGACATGTTTTCCGGTAGCCATCCGGCGAAGAAGTTCCTCCGCGACATGGGGCTGAAACTGGCCGATACGCTGCCGGGCGTGAAACCGCAGTTGATTCGCCAGGCGATGGGCCTCAACGATCTGCCTGCCTGGTTACGTTAACCGCGTCACACTTCTTTCACCCGGCCTGCGCGCCGGGTTTTCCCCCTCATTTGAAATATTCTAATTTCACCTCTTTTTTCGCATTAGTTTTATTAATGCGTCCTTTTTTTTGTTAAAGAAATTAGGGCTATAAAATCGCATAAAACACCATCATTCCCTAATTCTAGCCGCGGTATTGTTAATTTTATGTGGCGTAAATCGCTTTTTTCCAGTCAATAACTCTGTAGGCTTTTCGGCGGATTTTAGTCATAAGCTAATGTGATGCCCTGAATGAGCTTATGGTTTAGCGCCGGGTTCGGTGGTAAGTTCAGGCAAAAGAGAACGTTTGCGTCGGTGTCCGTCAGCGATGCCGACGCCCCATTTCGTGGCGAAAAATCGCCGACAATCTCGTGGCTGGTTCCGTTTTATTCGATGAGGAAAAGATGGCTCAACAGACTCCGTTGTATGAACAACACACGCTGTGCGGCGCGCGCATGGTGGATTTCCATGGCTGGATGATGCCGCTGCATTACGGATCCCAGATTGATGAGCACCATGCGGTGCGCGGCGACGCAGGCATGTTCGATGTGTCGCATATGACCATCGTTGATTTCCACGGCAGCCGGACCAGAGAGTTCTTGCGCTATTTGCTGGCCAACGACGTAGCGAAGCTCACCACCCCGGGCAAAGCGCTCTACACCGGCATGCTGACCGCCTCCGCCGGCGTCATCGACGACCTGATTGTCTATTTCCTCTCTGAAGATTATTTCCGCCTCGTTGTTAACTCCGCCACCCGCGAAAAAGACCTCGCCTGGATTTCCGAACAAGCTGAACCTTACGGCCTTGAAATCATCGTTCGCGACGATCTGTCGCTGATCGCGGTCCAGGGTCCACAGGCGAAAGCGAAGGCGGCGACGCTGTTCACCGATGCGCAGCGTCAGGCCGTGGAAGGTATGAAGCCGTTCTTCGGCGTGCAGGCCGGCGAGCTGTTTATCGCCACCACCGGCTATACCGGCGAAGCGGGTTATGAAATCGCCATGCCGAACGAGCAGGCGGCGGATTTCTGGCGCGGTCTGCTGGGCGCTGGCGTTAAGCCGTGCGGTCTCGGCGCGCGCGATACCCTGCGCCTGGAGGCCGGGATGAACCTGTATGGCCAGGAGATGGACGAAGGCGTCTCTCCGCTGGCGGCGAATATGGGCTGGACTATTGCCTGGGAACCGGCGGATCGTAACTTTATCGGTCGCGAAGCGCTGGAGATGCAGCGTGAAAAGGGCACCGAACAGCTGGTTGGCCTGGTGATGACCGAGAAAGGCGTCCTGCGCGGCGGCCTGCCGGTACGTTTTACCGATAGCGACGGTAATCAAAAAGAAGGCATTATCACCAGCGGCACCTTCTCGCCGACCCTGGGCTACAGTATCGCGCTGGCTCGCGTGCCGGCCGGGATTGGCGACACCGCGGTGGTGCAAATTCGTAACCGTGAAATGCCGGTAAAAGTGACTAAACCTGGTTTTGTACGCAATGGCAAAGCCATTGTGTGATTTCCCTTTTTTGGAGATGAATTGATGAGCAACGTACCAGCAGAACTGAAATACAGCAAAGAACACGAGTGGCTGCGTAAAGAAGCGGACGGCACCTATACCGTCGGGATCACCGAGCATGCGCAGGAGCTGCTGGGCGATATGGTATTCGTTGATCTGCCGGAAGTGGGCGCCACCGTTGAAGCGGGCGCCGATTGCGCGGTTGCCGAATCCGTGAAGGCGGCTTCCGATATTTATGCCCCGATCAGCGGTGAAATCGTTGCCGTTAACGAAGAGCTGAACAACTCGCCGGAACTGGTCAACAGCGACCCGTACACCGATGGCTGGATCTTCAAAATCAAAGCCAGCGATGAAGCGCAGGTTGCCGCGCTGCTGGATGCGACCGCCTATGAAGCTCTGTTAGAAGACGAATAAATACGTCTCATCCTTCACGCTGCAGGGGCGTTGGCTTCCTGCCGCGCGCATGATTTTGCGTATTCAGGCCCGGTAAGCATCAGCGTTTGCCGGGCAAACCAGTCAGACAATCACGATTCACCGCACGTTTCAGGAACCATCGCTCATGACTCAGACTTTAAGTCAGCTTGAAAACCGCGACGCCTTTATCGAACGTCACATTGGCCCGGACGCTCAGCAGCAGCAAGAGATGCTGAAGACCGTCGGCGCGGATTCGCTTAACGCCCTGATCGGCCAGATTGTGCCGCAGGATATCCAGCTGGCGACCCCACCGCAGGTGGGCGACGCGACAACCGAATTCGCCGCGCTGGCAGAGCTGAAGGCGATCGCCGGTCGCAACAAGCGCTTCAAGTCTTACATCGGCATGGGCTACACCGCCGTGCAGCTGCCGCCGGTTATTCAGCGCAACATGCTGGAAAATCCGGGCTGGTATACCGCCTATACCCCTTACCAGCCGGAAGTCTCCCAGGGCCGTCTGGAATCGCTGCTCAACTTCCAGCAGGTTACGCTGGATCTCACCGGGCTGGATATTGCTTCCGCTTCGCTGCTCGATGAAGCGACCGCCGCCGCCGAAGCGATGGCGATGGCCAAACGCGTCAGCAAACTGAAAAACGCCAACCGTTTCTTCGTCGCCGCCGACGTCCATCCGCAAACCCTGGACGTGGTGCGCACTCGTGCGGAAACCTTCGGTTTCGACGTGATCGTCGATGACGCCGACAAAGTGCTCGATCACCAGGATGTCTTCGGCGTGCTGCTGCAGCAGGTGGGCACCACCGGCGAAATCCACGATTACAGCAAACTGATCGCCGAGCTGAAAGCGCGCAAAGTGATTGTCAGCGTCGCTGCCGACTTTATGGCACTGGTGCTGCTGACGGCGCCGGGCAAGCAGGGCGCGGATATCGTCTTCGGCTCCGCCCAACGCTTCGGCGTGCCGATGGGCTATGGCGGCCCACACGCGGCCTTCTTCGCGGCGAAAGATGAATTCAAACGCTCCATGCCGGGCCGGATTATCGGCGTATCGAAAGATGCGGCGGGGAATACCGCGCTGCGCATGGCGATGCAGACTCGCGAACAGCACATCCGCCGCGAGAAAGCGAACTCCAACATTTGTACCTCGCAGGTGCTGCTGGCCAACATCGCCAGCCTGTACGCGGTATTCCACGGCCCGGCGGGTCTGAAACGTATCGCAGGCCGCATTCATCGCCTGACCGACATTCTGGCCGATGGCCTGCAGAAGAAAGGGCTGAAGCTTCGTCATGCCCACTACTTTGACACCCTGTGCGTGGAAGTGGCGGATAAAGCCGCGGTGCTGGCGCGTGCCGAAGCCCTGCAGATTAACCTGCGCAGCGATATTCACGGCGCGGTGGGCATTACGCTCGATGAAGCGACCACCCGCGAAGACGTGCTCAACCTGTTCCGCGCCATCGTCGGCGACGATCATGGTCTGGACATCGATACCCTGGATAAAGACGTGGCGCTGGACAGCCGCTCCATCCCGGCGGCGATGCTGCGCGACGATGCGATCCTCACCCATCCGGTGTTCAACCGCTACCATAGCGAGACCGAGATGATGCGCTACATGCACGCCCTGGAGCGTAAAGATCTGGCGCTGAACCAGGCGATGATCCCGCTGGGCTCCTGCACCATGAAGCTGAACGCCGCGGCGGAGATGATCCCCATCACCTGGCCGGAGTTCGCTGAGCTGCACCCGTTCTGCCCGGTAGAGCAGGCGGAAGGGTATCATCAGATGATCGCTCAGCTCTCCGACTGGCTGGTGAAACTGACCGGCTATGACGCCGTCTGCATGCAGCCGAACTCCGGCGCGCAGGGCGAATATGCTGGCCTGCTGGCGATTCGCCACTACCATGAGAGCCGCAACGAAGGCCATCGCGATATCTGCCTGATCCCAAGCTCCGCGCACGGCACCAACCCGGCTTCCGCGCAGATGGCGGGTATGCAGGTGGTGGTGGTGGCGTGCGACAAAAACGGCAACATCGATCTCGCCGACCTGCGTGAAAAAGCAGAGCAGGCGGGAGCGAATCTCTCCTGCATCATGGTCACCTATCCGTCGACCCACGGCGTATATGAAGAGACCATTCGCGAAGTGTGCGAGATCGTGCACCAGTTCGGCGGCCAGGTTTACCTT
Source organism: Klebsiella sp. JB_Kp004 (assembly GCF_040065795.1). Classification (NCBI taxonomy): domain Bacteria; kingdom Pseudomonadati; phylum Pseudomonadota; class Gammaproteobacteria; order Enterobacterales; family Enterobacteriaceae; genus Klebsiella; species Klebsiella sp. JB_Kp004. The sequence continues at coordinate 55,102 of NZ_JBEAKW010000043.1, forward strand.
GACGGCGCCAACATGAACGCCCAGGTCGGGATCACCTCTCCGGGCTTTATCGGCGCTGACGTTTCGCACCTCAACCTGCATAAAACGTTCTGCATTCCGCACGGCGGCGGCGGCCCGGGTATGGGCCCAATCGGCGTGAAAGCGCACCTGGCGCCGTTCGTGCCGGGTCACAGCGTGGTGCAGATTGAAGGGATGCTGACCCGTCAGGGCGCGGTTTCCGCTGCGCCGTTCGGCAGCGCGTCCATCCTGCCGATCAGCTGGATGTATATCCGTATGATGGGCGCGGAAGGGCTGAAGCAGGCGAGCCAGAATGCGATCCTTAACGCCAACTATATCGCTACCCGTCTGAAAGACGCCTACCCGGTGCTCTACACCGGTCGCGATGGTCGCGTGGCGCACGAATGTATTCTCGATATTCGTCCGCTGAAAGAAGAGACCGGCATTAGCGAGCTGGATATCGCCAAGCGCCTGATCGACTTTGGCTTCCATGCGCCGACCATGTCCTTCCCGGTAGCGGGTACGCTGATGGTTGAGCCGACGGAATCGGAAAGCAAGGTGGAGCTGGACCGCTTTATCGACGCGATGCTGGCGATCCGCGCGGAGATCGACCGCGTCAAAGCCGGTGAATGGCCGCTGGAAGACAACCCGCTGGTGAACGCGCCGCATACCCAGGGTGAGATCGTTGGGGAATGGAACCATCCGTACAGCCGCGAGCTGGCGGTATTCCCGGCGGGCCTGCACAACAAATACTGGCCGACGGTGAAACGCCTGGACGACGTGTACGGCGACCGTAATCTGTTCTGCTCCTGCGTGCCGATGAGCGAATATCAGTAACGTGCGGAATTAGCTATACTTTTAAAGGCGCTGCGGCGCCTTTATTTTTTGGGAGAAAAGCATGGGGATAGCACTGATTAGCGGCGCGAGCCGCGGAATAGGCCGGGCGACGGCGCTGCTGCTGGCGCAGGAAGGGTATACTGTCGCGGTCAATTATCATCACAATATTAACGCTGCCACCGAGGTGGTGAATACCATTGTTGCCGCCGGCGGCAAAGCCACGGCGCTGCGGGCGGATATCAGTGATGAAGCGCAGGTGATGGCGATGTTTGAGGCGATTGACCGCATGGGCGAGCCGCTGACGGCGCTGGTCAACAACGCCGGGATCCTCTTTACCCAGTGTACGGTGGAGAGCCTGAGCGCCGAGCGCATTAACCGCGTGCTGGCGACCAACGTGACCGGCTATTTCCTCTGCTGCCGCGAAGCGGTCAAGCGCATGGCGCATCAGCATGGCGGCAAGGGCGGGGCGATAGTTAACGTGTCGTCGGCGGCGTCGCGCCTTGGCTCGCCGGGAGAATATGTTGATTACGCTGCGTCGAAAGGGGCGGTGGATACCCTGACCACCGGGCTGGCGCTGGAGGTGGCGGCGCAGGGGATCCGGGTAAATGGCGTGCGCCCTGGCCTGATTTATACCGAGATGCACGCCTCCGGCGGCGAACCGGGGCGCGTGGATCGGGTGAAGCATTCGCTGCCGATGCGGCGCGGCGGTCAGCCGGAAGAGGTCGCTCAGGCCATTGCCTGGCTGCTGAGCGACAAAGCGTCCTATGTGACGGGCAGTTTCCTCGAACTGGCGGGCGGTAAATAACCCGCTGATGTCAATTGCCCGGCGGCGCTGCGTTTGCCGGGCATGGGGGTAAGGCGAACGGTAGGCCGGGTAAGGCGTAGCCGCCACCCGGCATAAAGTCCGGTAAAGTGGCTGGCCTACCAGGAGGCCAGCCACAGCCGCAGACGCATTCCCCAGCCGCTGGTCCAGCCGGTGGTAACCGACTTCACCTCGCCTCGAGAAATCACCACCAGCGTTGGCGTCACCCGAATGTCCCACTGCCGCGCCAGCTGGCCGCTCGGGTCATTCACCGTCGGCAGCGCCAGTTTCTTTTTGGCAAGCCACGTCTCCAGCGCGGCGTTATCGCCGGATCGCAGGGCCACGGTCAGCACATTGCCGCCATCGGCGGCAAGCGATTCCACCGACGGCGTGGTGTAGCGACAGACCCCGCACCAGGTGGCCCAGACGTACAGCAGCAGCGGCTTTTGCTGGCTCATGGCGTTCAGATCCACCGCCCTGCCGTCGAGGGTGCGCAGCGATGTGGCGCTGACGTTTTGCGGCAGCGCGGGCTGGCGAAAATAATCCACCGCCAGGCCCACCGCCGCGCCAATCAGCAGCCACACCGCCAGCTCACGCAGCCAGCGCCGGAGCTTACTGGCCACGGGCTTTCGCCAGCTGCTCTTTCACCAGCCCCTCCAGTTCGTCAGCAGGGATCGCCCCGGCGACCATCTGATCGCCGATGATCGTTGCCGGGGTGCCCTGAATATTCAGCACCTGCGACAAAATCAGGTTCATCTTCAGCGAATCCATGGTCTTGTCATCAAGACTGACGCTGTCGGTGGCGGTTTTCTTCTGCGCCGCGGCGATGCTGGCGTCATCGTGATAGCCTTTTTTCGCCATCAGCCGCTGATGCAGCGCCCAGAACTTATCGGGCTGCTGGCGCCAGGTAGAGAGCGCCGCTTTGGCGGCATTGACCGAACTTTGCCCCTTGAACGGCAGCAGCTTCACGATCAGCTGGATGTCCGGGTTATCGTGGACGATTTTTTCCAGCATCGGATCAAACTGTTTACAGTAAGGACAGTTGTAATCGGTAAACGAGACGATCGTCAGCTTCGGCGCTTTGGCGCCGGTGCGCGGGCTGTTCGGATCGTTAAACAGCAGCTGCGCCAGCTGGTCATTACCGTTTGCTGGTGGTTCTTCCGCCGGGGCGGCGAAGCTGAAGGCGGATACGCACAGCAGTAATAAGGCGGTGATAGCTCTCATGTTAGTTTCCTTTGGCGGCAGACAGGGTGGCGAGGAGGTGTTCGCGATCTAACAGCGCAGGCAGGATCTCTCCCTGCGGCAATCCCGGTCCGTAAATCTGGTTAAACGGCACCGCGGCGCTGCCGCGGTCGGTTAAAAACTGACTAATCGTGGCGGAGGGGCGGCTCCAGTCGCCGCGCAGGGCGACCACGTCCGGCGCTAACAGCGCCTGCTGGACGTCATCGCGCAGCAGCACATTGTATTTATTGGCTTTACAGGTCACGCACCAGTCGGCGGTGACATCAATAAACACCCGCTTATGTTCCGCCAGGGCGCTGGCGATAGCCTGCTCGCTGAGCGGCTGCCAGTTAACCCGGTCGCGGCGCGGGCCCTCGCCGTCAGGCCGGGAGACAAAGGCGACGGCGCCGGCCACCACGATGGCCAGAGCCCCTGCGCGCAGCGCTGTCCGCCAGCGGTAGCGCCAGGCGGTGGCCAGCAGCAGGGCTACGGTCAGTATCACCAGCAGGGTAAGCACCGGGGTACGGCCGATGTGGATCGTCAGCAGGCTGACCAGCCATAGCGCCGAGCCCAGCATCATCACCCCCAGCGCCACCCGCAGATGATTCATCCAGCGGCCTGGGCGCGGAAGGCGTTGCGCCAGCCCCGGCCAGGCGACGATCAGCAGCCACGGCAGGCTCATACCGATCCCCATGGCGAAGAAAATCCCCCACAGCAGCGGCAGCGGCGCCACCAGCGCCACCGACACGGCGGTGCCGAGGAACGGCGCGGTGCAGGGCGTCGCCAGCAGGGTGGCGAAGGCGCCCTGCCAGAAATGGCCCATTAAGCCGTTGCCGCCTCGGGTGGCGAGGAAGGTGCTGGCGGTGGAGGAGAGGCGGATTTCGAACAGCCCCAGCAGACTGGCGCTGAACAGGACCATCACCAGCGCCATGGCGCCGATAAACCACGGGTTCTGGAACTGGATCCCCCAGCCGAGCGCCTGATTACCCAGGCGTAGCGCGGTCATCATCAGCGCCAGCGCCAGGAACGAGACGACGATCCCGCACGCCGAGGCGAGGAACTGTCGGCGCACCGCGCCGCGTTCGCGATGTTCGGTTTGCACCAGCGAGCCGAGCTTCATCGCCAGCACCGGCAGGACGCAGGGCATTACATTGAGGATAAGCCCCCCGGCCAGCGCCATCAGCAGCACCCAGCCTAACGCCGCTCCCGGCGCGGCGCTGCCTGCGCTGATAGCGAGCTGGCTTTCCTGCGCCTGGCCGCTATCCGCCAGCACCAGCGACAACGTTTTACCGCGTAGATCCGGCGCCGCTTCGCCCCAGCTGTCGGTGATCGGCACGCTGGCGGTCAGCGTATCGCCGCGGGTGGAAAAGCTCGGCTTGCCGAAATCGACATCCTCCATGCTGTCGATAAACAGCGCTGGCTGCTGCCAGCCGGCATCACGGCGGGCGGTCACCGTCAGTTTGCCGCTGACGTAGCTGGCGCTCAGCTGCGAAGTCATGCCATCGCGCAGCGGCAGCGTGCCCATCGCACGGGTGTAATCGTAGGCAAAACCCTCCCCTGGCGGGGCCGTCATATCCAGCGAAAAGGGATAGTCAGTGAGAATGCAGACATTGCTGCAGGTGGATAATGTCAGTACGCCGCTGAGCGTCGGCGGTATCTTCCCGTGCAGGGTCATCGGGAAGCTGACGTCGCCGTGATACCCCTGAGTGGAAATGCCCGCAACGTCGAAACGCTGCGGCGTCGGCCAGCGCCAGTCAACCGCCAGCGGCGTGCCCCAGGCGATAGCCGGCGCGACGCCGCCTTCCCCTGGCGAGCGCCAGTAGGTTTTCCAGCCCTTTTCTAGCGCCACGTCTAAAAGCAGGCGGGTATCGCCATTGCTCTCGGTTTGCGCCCGCAGGCGCACGCTGGCGTGTTGATTATCGGCGGCGCGTAGCCAGCCGCTGTCGGCGGCCTGGCTGACGGGCAGCCATAGCCAAAGCAGGCAGACCAGTAGTCGCCTGAATAACATAGACATAAATTTGCTCCATAAATGATGAATTAACCTGAACTGTCAGGAAAATCACTCACTCACGGAAGACGCATAATCGCAGATGCACCCGCAATCGGGGCGGGGAGATAACGCGGGGAGGCCACTGGCGTTCGATACGCGGCGGGATCGCCGCCAGCACCGCCAGCAGCAGGGTGATAGCCAAAAGCGCCCCTTCGAACAGCATCGGCGGGACGGCCATCAGCGACTTGGCGCTGAGCTCGCACGGCGTGACCGGCGCGTCGGCCTTATCCTGGGTTTGCTGTAGCGACGGGCTGTCGGCAGCGAGGTTCATGACCAGCGCGTGCATCCCGGCCATTCGCTGGGCGGTGCAGACCAGCACCACCAGACAGGCCAGGAGGACAAAAAGAATGGCTTTGCGTTGTCGCTTAATCATGAGCGCCTCAAATATTCACGAGGCATATCTTATCGGGCGAACGCGTTTTGGCAATGGTAAAGCTGTAAAGAAGTGTCTGGCGGATAAGCGATTTGCCCTCTCCCGGCCGGGAGAGGGCAGTCAATTACAGATTCTCACCGTTGCTGGCGATGACCTCTTTGTACCAGTTGAAGCTCTTCTTGCGCGAGCGGGACATATCGCCGGTGCCGTCGTCGTGTTTGTTGACGTAGATGAAGCCGTAGCGTTTGCTGTACTGGCCGGTGGTGAAGGAGACGCAGTCGATGCAGCCCCACGGGGTATAGCCCATCAGATCGACGCCGTCGTAGGTGACGGCTTTCATCATCTCTTCGACGTGGGCGCGCAGGTAGTCAATGCGGTAGTCATCATTGATGCTGCCGTCGGCTTCGACTTTGTCGTAGGCGCCAAAGCCGTTCTCGACGATAAACAGCGGCTTCTGGTAGCGCTCATACAATTCACACAGGGAATAGCGCAGACCGACCGGGTCAATCTGCCAGCCCCAGTCGGAGGCTTTGACGTGCGGATTCGGCACGCTGCCTTCGAAGCCGGAAATGGCGTCGCCGGTGCCGCCTTCGGCTTTTACCGCGTTGGTCATGTAGTAGCTGAAGCCAAGATAAGCGCAGGTGCCTTCGCGCAGGATCTGCGCGTCGCCATCCTCCATCTTGATGTTGAAGCCGCGGCGCTCCCACTCATTCAGCACATAGCTCGGATAGTAACCGCGCAGCTGAACGTCGGTAAAGACGTAGCGCTCGCGCATCGACTCCTGAGCAAACATCACATCTTCCGGTTTGCAGGAGTAAGGGTAGAGGGCGACCATCGCCAGCATGCAGCCGACCTGCATGTCCGGGTTAATACCACGCGCCGCTTTCACCGCCAGCGCGCTGGCGACGAACTGATGGTGCAGCACCTGGTACATGGTCTCTTCCGGGTTGTCATGCTCGGTATAAACCACCCCGGAGCAGCAGTAGCCGAACAGCGGTGCGCGCCAGTTACGCTGGTTATTGATCTCGTTGAAGGTCATCCAGTATTTCACTTTGTGCTTATAGCGCTCGAAGACCACTTCGGCGAAGCGCACAAAGAAATCGACCACTTTACGGTTGGTCCAGCCGCCGTACTGCTGCACCAGGTGCAGGGGCATCTCGAAGTGGGAGAGGGTGATCACCGGCTCGATGTTGTACTTCAGCAGCTCGTCGAACATGTCGTCGTAGAACTTCAGCCCCTCTTCATTCGGCTGGGTCTCGTCGCCCTGCGGGAAGATGCGGGTCCAGGCGATGGAGGTACGGAAGCATTTGAAGCCCATCTCGGCGAACAGTTTGATGTCTTCTTTGTAGCGGCCGTAGAAATCCACCGCTTCGTGGTTGGGGTAATATTTGCCGGCTTCAACCTGGTGGGTGATTTCACGCGGCACGCCGTGCGCCCCGCCGGTCAGCACGTCGCAGATGCTCGGGCCTTTGCCGCCCTGATCCCAGCCGCCTTCAACCTGATGCGCGGCAACCGCGCCGCCCCATAAAAAATCTTTCGGAAGGGTTAATTTTTTCATCCTGGCTAATCTCTCTAATAACTATTGCTCTCGAGTCTAGCAAAGTGAAATTGAATGTCACGATATAACAAATTACGCCAAACGTAATATGTTACATCGAAAAAACAGGCTGTTATTTTTAGCTGATTTTGCGCGCTAATTTACGTCCGAGCGTTTCGAGAATATAGATCACTGGAATTTGCGTCGTAATATCGTAGACACCGCCAATGCGCGTCTGCGGCACGTGCCAGGAGAGATTGAAATCGGCCAGTTTGGCCAGCCGCGAGTGTTCGTGACTGGTAATGGACATCACCTTGCAGCGGTGCAGGCTGAACTGGCTGGCGAAGCGCAGGATCTCTTCCGTCTCGCCGGAGACGGAAAGCACGATCGCCAGCGCGTTACGGGCCATATCGTTAGTCACCGGAAAATAGGGGTCATCAATATGATTACTAAATTTCCCGACGTTGGAGAAGAAGCGGGCGCCATATTTCGCCAGCGCGCCCGAGGTGCCTGCGCCGACGAAAATAATACGTTCGGAGGCGAGAATAATATCGACGGCCTGCTCGAGTAATTCATCGAACTCGTCATTATTAACGCTTTTAAAAAAGCTCATGATTTCGCTGGCGCCGATATTTGCCTGTTGAGGCTCGTTCTGCTCAAGATATAATTTAAAGCGCACGCGAAATTCAGAGTAGCCCTCGCACTGCAGTTTGCGGCAGAAGCGCAACACGGTGGTGGTGGAGACGCCGGCGGCTTCGGCCAGTTCGCGGATGGTCATGTACATCACTTTGTCACGATTCTTAATGACGTAGTGGTAGACCATCATCTCAAGATTATTGAGACTGGCGACAGCGGCGTGGGAGAACATACTCACAGTGGCGAACTCACAATTCATAATGACCAGGACGGAATTATATCATGCAGGCCAATGACATTACCTTTTTTCAGCGCTTTCAGGAGGACATCCTCGCCGGGCGCAAAACGATCACCATTCGCGATGCGGCGGAGTCGCACTTTAAGCCCGGCGATGTGCTGCGCGTCGGGCGCTATGAAGACAACGGCTATTTTTGCACCATCGCCGTGACCGCGACCTCGACGGTGACTCTCGACACGCTGACCGAACAGCATGCTCAACAGGAGAATATGACCCTCGGGCAGCTGCGTCAGGTCATCAGCGACATCTATCCTGGCGAGAACCAGTTTTATGTCATTGAATTCAAAACGCTTTAAGGTAATCAGAAACAGCTGTGAGTTGAAATAAAATTGTAACTTTATGATTTTAATGTATTTACAAATATACATCGTTTTATTTTAGCTAACAGGTGTTCACTGGAATCATTCTCAGTTACCCTAAGTGGGCAATGAAAGCGTTCTTGTTTTCACGGAGTCAAATATGGTGCGCAAACCATTAATCACTCAGGGATATTCTCTGGCAGAGGAAGTTGCCAACAGCATCAGTCACGGGATCGGGCTGGTGTTCGGTATCGTCGGCCTCGTGCTCTTGCTGGTGCAGGCGGTGGACACTAACGCCAGCGCGACGGCGATCACCAGCTACAGTCTGTACGGCGGCAGCATGATTATGCTGTTTCTCGCCTCCACGCTCTATCACGCGATCCCGCATCAGCGGGCGAAACAGTGGCTGAAAAAGTTCGACCACTGCGCCATCTACTTGTTAATCGCCGGGACCTATACGCCGTTTTTGCTGGTAGGGTTGAACTCGCCGCTGGCGAAGGGGCTGATGATCGTCATCTGGAGCCTGGCGCTGCTGGGGATCCTGTTTAAGCTGACCATCGCGCACCGCTTTAAAATCCTGTCGCTGGTGACCTATCTGACCATGGGTTGGCTGTCGCTTATCGTGGTCTATCAGCTGGCGGTAAAGCTGGCGGTGGGCGGCGTGACGCTGCTGGCGGTCGGCGGGGTGGTGTACTCGCTCGGGGTCATCTTCTACGTCTGCAAACGCATTCCCTATAACCACGCTATCTGGCATGGCTTCGTGCTCGGCGGCAGCGTGTGTCACTTCCTGGCGATCTATCTCTACGTCGGTCAACACGGATAAAAAAAGAGCCCCGTAAGGGGCTCCTTGCTGCATATCCTGACCACGTCCACGCTTATCGTGGCGACGAAATTCTGCGACCTGGTCGCCCGACTCAGCCGCTTGCGCCGCCAGCCGGCAACTGCCGAGGGATGAGGTTAAGCTTCTTCCAGCGAATAGGGCAGCGGTTCGATGCGCAGGCTGCCGGCATCGTCGCGCACGCGGAACACGCTGTCCGGCTCCATATCGTTATTCATCACCACCTGCACCAGCAGCTGGCCATCATCCAGCTGAACCGCCGCAAGCACCGTACCGGTGCGGCGCCAGTTTTCGCCCATCTTCAGCTCCAGATCTTCTCCGGCCTCCGGCACCCGGCTGGCGGTACCTGACAGCGTCCACAGCGCGCGCTTATTGGCGCCGCGGAATTTCGCCCTGGCGACCATTTCCTGGCCGGTATAGCAGCCTTTTTTGAAGCTGATACCGCCCAGCGCCTGCAGGTTGGTGGCCTGCGGAATGAACTGCCCGCTGTTGGCGCTGTCGATAACCGGCAGACCGGCTTCAATATTCAGCGCCAGCCACTGCTGGCTATTGTTGAGCTGCGCTTCGCCGCGCAGCGCGTCGGTGACGCGATTGGCGGTGTCGACATCGGTCACCAGCAGGAAGCGTTCGCCCGGGTGTTCAAACCACAGCAGGCTGGTGGCGCCTTCGCTAACCACCGGCGTCGCGGCGTCGGGCAGGGCGGCGAACAGCGGCGCCAGCGCGGCGCGCGCCTGGAAGCCGGCCACCCCCAGCAGAACCAGATCGTCGTTGGCGGCGATGGTGACTTTGGAGAAGACGGCATATTTTTTCAGCTCGGTCAGCTGCGCGTCGCGCAGGCTGCGGCGCTCAATCCACGCGAAGCCGCCGTCGCGGCGGAATACGCGCAGGTTGCTCCACATCTTGCCTTTGGCGTCACAGTGGGCGGCAAGCAGATGCTGGGCATCGGTGAGACTGCTCACATCGGCGGTAATCTGCCCCTGCAGATATTTTTCGCTGTCCGGTCCGCTAATTGTCGCCAGCGCCCAGTCATCCAGGGTCATCAGCGTTAACGGCAGACGAGCGGAAGAGGAAGGCTGACGCGGAGGAAAAGGTGTAAAAGCCATAGTCATATCCTGAATCGCTTAACGCAGTGTGTGTGACCAATGGTAAAAGAGCTATAGTGCATTGCAAGCGCTTTCAACAGGCCATTTGTGCGCTGACGTTTGGCGACGGCCTGACGCGGGAAAACAATAAGCCCATCATTATTTTATGGTTTTTATGGAAGGATGCTCGCATTCAGCGATATTCCTGTAAAGTTACGGCAGAAAACGGGTTAAACTAACCTATATTTTGCTGCTGGAAGGTCAACATGGACATTAACAATAAAGCACGTATCCACTGGGCATGCCGCCGCGGGATGCGCGAACTCGACATCTCCATCATGCCGTTCTTTGAGTATGAGTACGATACCCTCAGCGACGCTGACAAACAGCTGTTCATTCGCCTGCTGGAAAATGACGATCCGGATCTGTTCAACTGGCTGATGAACCACGGCAAACCGGCCGATGCGGAGCTGCAGCGGATGGTAACCTTAATTCAAACACGGAATCGGGAACGTGGTCCTGTGGCAATCTGATCTCCGTATCTCCTGGCGCGCGCAGTGGTTTTCCCTGCTGCTCCACGGCGTTGTGGCGGCGCTGGTGCTGCTGGTTCCCTGGCCGTTAAGCTACACCCCGATCTGGCTGCTGCTGCTGTCGCTGGTGGTCTTTGACTGTGTGCGTAGCCAGCGACGGATCCATGCCCGTCGCGGGGAGATAAAACTGCTCACCGATTCCCGGCTGCGCTGGCAAAACGCCGAATGGGAGATCCTCGGGACGCCGTGGGTCATCAACAGCGGTATGCTGCTGCGTTTGCGCCATGTCGATACCCGACGCGGTCAGCATCTGTGGCTGGCGGCGGACAGCATGGATCCCGGAGAGTGGCGGGATCTGCGCCGGTTGGTGCTGCAAAAACCGGCGCAGGAGTAAGCGGCGTCAGGAGAAGTGTTCGGCCATTTCGCCGAGGATCTGCTCGCACCAGCTCTGGATGCGCTCGTCGCTCAGGTCGTACTGGTTGGTTTCATCCAGCGCCAGGCCAACGAACAGTTGGCCATCAGCGATCACCGGTTTCGGGCTGGTGAACTCATAGCCTTCGGTTGGCCAGTAGCCGACAAACTTCACGCCTTTGGTCGCCAGCTTGTCATGCAGCATGCCCAGCGCGTCAAGGAACCATTCGCCATAGCCCAGCTGATCGCCCATGCCGTACAGCGCGACGATTTTGCCCTCCAGGTCCAGGGTGTCCAGCTGGTCCCAAACCGCTTCCCAGTCTTCCTGAATTTCGCCGAAATCCCAGGTCGGGATGCCGAGGATCAGTACATCGTACTGGCTCATCAGGGCGGGGGAGTCATCTTTCAGATTGTGCAACGTCACCAGCTCAGGGCCGATGATATCGCGGATTTTCTCCGCGGCCATTTCGGTGTAGCAGGTACTGGAGCCGTAAAACAGACCTATATTCATCGCGTAAACATCTCGATTCTTGCTGTGAATGGCGGGCAGTGTACCAGAAAGGCGTCCTCTTAAGGCATAATGAGAGCGTTTAACGAACAAAGAGGCCGATGTGAAACAGGATCTGGCACTAATCGAACAGTTTCTCGATGCCCTTTGGCTGGAGCGCAATCTGGCGGAGAATACGCTCAGCGCCTACCGTCGCGATTTGACGATGCTGGTGGAGTGGCTGCACCATCGCGGCCTGTCGCTGGCAAGCGTCGGCAGCGACGACCTGCAGGCGCTGCTGGCCGAGCGGCAGTCCGGCGGCTATAAAGCCACCAGCACCGCGCGCCTGCTGAGCGCCGTGCGTCGTTTCTTCCAGCATCTGTACCGGGAAAAAATTCGCCCGGACGACCCCAGCGCGCTGCTGGCCTCGCCGAAGCTGCCGCAGCGGCTGCCGAAGGATCTCAGTGAGGCGCAGGTTGAGCGTCTGCTGCAGGCCCCGCTGGTGGAGCAGCCGCTGGAGTTGCGCGACAAAGCGATGCTGGAGGTGCTGTATGCCACCGGCCTGCGCGTCTCGGAGCTGGTGGGGCTGACGATGAGCGACATCAGCCTGCGCCAGGGCGTGCTGCGGGTGGTGGGCAAAGGCAACAAAGAGCGGCTGGTGCCGCTGGGGGAAGAGGCGGTACTGTGGGTGGAAAATTACCTCGAGTATGGTCGCCCCTGGCTGCTGAACGGCGTGGCGTCGGATGTCTTATTTCCCAGCCAGCGCGCCCAGCAGATGACGCGTCAGACCTTCTGGCACCGGATTAAACACTATGCCGTGCTGGCGGGGATCGACAGCGAAAAGCTCTCCCCGCACGTGTTGCGCCATGCGTTCGCCACGCATTTGCTCAATCATGGCGCCGACCTGCGCGTGGTGCAGATGCTGTTAGGACACAGCGATCTCTCCACCACGCAGATCTACACCCACGTGGCGACCGAGCGTCTGCGACAACTTCATCAACAGCACCACCCGCGGGCGTGAGTGCTGAACAAAAGGACTGAGTATGAAAAAAGGTTTATTGATGTTCACCCTGCTGGCGGCTTCCCTTTCCGGGGCGGCGCATGCCGATAGCGCGGCAATTAAACAGTCGCTGGCGAAGCTGGGTGTGCAGAGCACCGATATTCAACCGTCGCCGGTTTCCGGGATGAGCACGGTGCTGACCGACAGCGGCGTACTGTATGTCACCGACGACGGCAAGCACATCATCCAGGGGCCGATGTACGACGTGAGCGGCGCGCAGCCGGTCAATGTCACTAACCAGCTGCTGCTGGGTAAACTGAACGCGCTGAGCAACGAAATGATTGTCTACAAAGCGCCGAAGGAGCAGCACGTCATTACCGTCTTCACCGACATCACCTGCGGTTATTGCCATAAGCTGCATGAGCAGATGAGCGACTACAACGCGCTGGGGATCACCGTGCGCTATCTCGCCTTCCCGCGCCAGGGACTGCAGAGCCAGGCGGAGCAGGACATGAAGGCCATCTGGTGCGCGAAAGATCGCAACAAAGCGCTGGATGACGCTATGAACGGCAAGGGCGTGCAGCCGGCGAGCTGCAGCGTGGATATCGCTAAACACTACACCCTTGGCGTGCAGATGGGCGTCAACGGTACCCCGGCGATGGTCCTCAGCAACGGCATGGTGCTGCCGGGCTATCAGGGGCCGAAAGAGCTGAAGGCGTTCCTCGACGAGCATAAAAAACAGACAAGCGGTAACTGATTCGCGTGAAACAACAGATACAACTACGCCGCCGCGAGGCGGTTGACGGCGTCGATTTACCCGCCGAACTGCCGCCGCTGCTGCAGCGGCTGTATGCCAGCCGCGGGGTGCGCAGCGCCCAGGAGCTGGAGCGCAGCGTCAAAGGCATGCTGCCGTGGACGCAGCTCACCGGCGTTGAAAAAGCGGTCGGGATGCTGTACGACGCTTTCCAGAAAGGGTTGCACATTGTCGTAGTCGGCGATTTTGACGCCGACGGCGCCACCAGCACCGCGCTCAGCGTGCTGGCCCTGCGCGCGCTGGGCTACGGCAACGTCTCCTACCTGGTGCCGAACCGTTTTGAAGACGGCTACGGCTTGAGCCCGGAAGTGGTCGATCAGGCCCACGCCCGCGGCGCGCAGATGATCATGACCGTCGACAACGGGATCTCGTCCCATGCCGGCGTCGATCATGCCCATGCGCTGGGGATCCCGGTGCTGGTGACCGATCACCACCTGCCGGGGGAGACGCTACCGGCGGCGGAGGCCATCGTTAACCCTAACCTGCGCGATTGCGACTTTCCGTCGAAATCGCTGGCCGGGGTCGGGGTGGCGTTCTATCTGATGCTGGCGCTGCGCACCTTTCTGCGTGATAACGGCTGGTTCGATGCCCGCGGCATCGCCGCGCCGAACCTTGCCGAGCTGCTGGATCTGGTGGCGCTTGGCACCGTTGCCGACGTCGTGCCGCTGGATGCTAACAATCGTATTCTCACCTGGCAGGGGTTAAGCCGCATTCGCGCCGGCAAATGTCGGCCCGGCATTAAGGCGCTGCTGGAGATTGCCAACCGCGATCCGCAAAAGCTGGCGGCCAGCGACCTCGGTTTTGCCCTCGGGCCGCGCCTGAACGCGGCGGGGCGGCTGGACGACATGTCGGTCGGCGTCGCGCTGCTGCTGTGCGATAACATTGGCGAAGCGCGCGTGTTAGCCAATGAGCTTGACGCGCTCAACCAGACGCGCAAAGAGATCGAGCAGGGGATGCAGGCGGAAGCGCTAACGCTCTGTCAGCAGCTGGAACGCAGTAGCGACACCCTGCCCGGCGGGCTGGCGATGTACCATCCGCAGTGGCACCAGGGGGTGGTCGGCATCCTCGCCTCGCGAATTAAGGAACGTTTCCACCGGCCGGTGATCGCCTTTGCGCCCACCGGCGACGGTACGCTGAAAGGCTCCGGCCGCTCCATACAGGGGCTGCATATGCGCGATGCGCTGGAGCGTCTCGATACGCTCTATCCGGGGCTGATCCTGAAGTTCGGCGGCCACGCGATGGCGGCAGGATTATCGCTGGAAGAGGCGCGCTTTGAGGAGTTTCAGCAGCGCTTTGGCGAGCTGGTGACCGAGTGGCTGGATCCCGCGCTGTTACAGGGCGAGGTCGTTTCCGACGGGCCGCTGGCGGCGGCGGAGATGAGCATGGAAGTGGCGCAGATGCTGCGCGACGCCGGGCCGTGGGGACAGATGTTCCCGGAACCGCTGTTTGACGGCCGTTTCCGCCTGCTGCAGCAGCGGCTGGTGGGCCAGCGTCACCTGAAGGTGATGGTCGAGCCGGTTGACGGCGGCCCGCTGCTGGACGGTATCGCCTTCAACGTGGATACTTCCATCTGGCCCGACAACGGCGTGCGTGAAGTCCAGTTAGCCTACAAGCTCGACATCAATGAGTTCCGCGGCAACCGCAGCCTGCAGCTGATCATCGATCACCTCTGGCCAAATTGACAACAGTGTATGAATAAGGGCGCGAATCCGGTAGAATTCCGCTCTTATCACCGCATTTTGACAAATCCATTAAAAGAAACCGACCATGTTTGAAATAAATCCGGTAAAAAACCGCATTCAGGACCTCACGGAGCGCTCCGACGTTCTTAGGGGGTATCTTTGACTACGATGCCAAGAAAGAGCGTCTCGAAGAAGTAAACGCCGAGCTGGAACAGCCGGACGTCTGGAACGAACCTGAACGCGCTCAGGCGCTGGGTAAAGAGCGTTCTTCCCTGGAAGCCATCGTAGATACCCTGGATCAGATGTCCCAGGGGCTGGAAGACGTTGCCGGCCTGCTGGATCTGGCCGTGGAAGCGGACGACGAAGAGACCTTCAACGAAGCCGTCGCCGAGCTGGATACGCTGGAAGAGAAGCTGGCGCAGCTTGAGTTCCGCCGCATGTTCTCCGGCGAATACGACAACGCCGATTGCTACCTCGATATTCAGGCAGGCTCCGGCGGCACCGAAGCCCAGGACTGGGCCAGCATGCTGATGCGCATGTACCTGCGCTGGGCGGAAGCGCGCGGCTTTAAGACCGAGATCATCGAAGAGTCCGAAGGTGAAGTCGCGGGCATTAAATCCGTGACCATCAAGATCATTGGCGATTACGCTTACGGCTGGCTGCGTACCGAAACCGGCGTTCATCGTCTGGTGCGTAAGAGCCCGTTCGATTCCGGCGGCCGCCGTCATACCTCCTTTAGCTCTGCGTTCGTTTACCCGGAAGTTGAAGACGATATCGATATCGAAATTAACCCGGCCGACCTGCGCATCGACGTTTACCGCGCCTCCGGCGCCGGTGGGCAGCACGTTAACCGTACAGAATCCGCGGTGCGTATTACCCACATCCCGACCGGGTTGGTGACGCAGTGCCAGAACGACCGTTCGCAGCACAAGAACAAAGACCAGGCCATGAAGCAGATGAAAGCAAAGCTTTATGAGCTGGAGATGCAGAAGAAAAATGCCGAGAAGCAGGCGATGGAAGACAACAAGTCCGATATCGGCTGGGGCAGCCAGATCCGCTCTTACGTGCTGGATGACTCGCGTATTAAAGATCTGCGTACCGGGGTGGAAACCCGCAACACTCAGGCGGTGCTCGACGGCAGCCTGGACCAATTTATCGAAGCAAGTTTGAAAGCAGGGTTATGAGGAACCAACATGTCTGAACAACAAGCACAGGGCGCTGACGCGGCAATTGACCTTAATAATGAACTGAAAACCCGTCGCGAGAAGCTGGCTGCGCTGCGTGAGCAGGGCGTCGCTTTCCCGAACGATTTCCGTCGTGACCATACCTCTGACCAACTGCACGCTGACTTCGATGCCAAAGAAAACGAAGAGCTGGAAGCGCTGAACGTTGAAGTGGCCGTGGCTGGCCGCATGATGACCCGCCGTATCATGGGTAAAGCGTCCTTCGTCACTCTGCAGGACGTTGGCGGCCGCATCCAGCTGTACGTAGCGCGCGATGACCTGGCGGAAGGCGTTTACAACGACCAGTTCAAAAAATGGGATCTCGGCGACATCATCGCCGCCCGCGGTAAGCTGTTCAAGACCAAAACCGGTGAGCTGTCTATCCACTGCACCGAGCTGCGTCTGCTGACCAAAGCCCTGCGCCCGTTACCGGACAAGTTCCATGGCCTGCAGGATCAGGAAGCGCGCTATCGTCAGCGTTACCTCGACCTGATCTCCAACGATGAATCGCGCAACACCTTTAAAGTGCGTTCGCAGATCCTGGCGGGTATCCGTCAGTTCATGGTTGGCCGCGGCTTTATGGAAGTTGAAACCCCGATGATGCAGGTGATCCCGGGCGGCGCCTCCGCGCGTCCGTTCATCACCCATCATAACGCGCTGGATCTGGACATGTACCTGCGCATCGCGCCGGAACTGTACCTCAAGCGCCTGGTCGTGGGCGGTTTCGAACGCGTCTTCGAGATCAACCGTAACTTCCGTAACGAAGGGATCTCCGTTCGTCATAACCCAGAGTTCACCATGATGGAACTCTACATGGCCTATGCGGACTATAAAGATCTGATCGAGCTGACCGAATCCCTGTTCCGCACCCTGGCGCAGGACATTCTCGGCAACACCGAAGTGCCTTACGGCGACCAGGTGTTCGACTTCGGCAAGCCGTTTGAAAAACTGACCATGCGCGAAGCGATCAAGAAATACCGTCCGGAAACCGAGATGGCGGATCTGGATAACTTCGATTCCGCGAAAGCGATCGCTGAGTCTATCGGCATCAAAGTGGAGAAGAGCTGGGGTCTGGGCCGTATCGTGACCGAGATCTTCGAAGAAGTGGCGGAAGCGCACCTGATCCAGCCGACCTTCATCACCGAATACCCGGCGGAAGTTTCTCCGCTGGCGCGCCGTAACGACGTCAACCCGGAAATCACCGACCGCTTTGAATTCTTCATCGGCGGCCGTGAGATCGGTAACGGCTTTAGCGAGCTGAACGACGCCGAAGATCAGGCGCAGCGCTTCCAGGACCAGGTTGATGCGAAAGCCGCAGGCGACGACGAAGCGATGTTCTACGATGAAGACTACGTCACCGCGCTGGAGCACGGCCTGCCGCCGACCGCCGGTCTGGGTATTGGTATCGACCGCATGGTGATGCTGTTCACCAACAGCCACACCATCCGCGACGTGATCCTGTTCCCGGCAATGCGTCCGCAGAAATAATCGCGTCTTGTGAAATGCAAAAACCCGGCTTGCCGGGTTTTTTTATGTCTGACGTGAGGCCTGAAGGCTGGCGGCGTAAATGTCTTATCCGGGCTACGCAACAGCGCAGAACCGTAAGCCTGTGCAAGCGTAGCGCCGCCAGGCATTAATGACAGGCACAGGGCTGCGCCTTGCCTGGAGAATAGTCAGCTTACCCGCGCACACGCGCAACAAAGTCGGTCAGCGCCTGGCGAGCGTCCCGATTTTCCGCTTCCAGCACCATCCACGGGCTAAACGCCCACGGCGTGGCGGCCAGCGCGCTTAACATCGTTGCCAGGTCAACCCACTGATAATCCATGACTTCATCGTCGTTAGGCAGCACTTCGCTCACCACGCGCGCGGCATACACCGGGCATACTTCGTTCTCAACGATGCCGTTCGGGGCGACCGCCCGGTAGCGGAAGGCCGGGTGAACCGGCACGATGTCGGCGATCTCCACGCCGAGTTCGAAGCGACAGCGGCGCGTGACGGCCTGCTCGAAGGTCTCGCCCTGCTGGGGGTGTCCGCAGACGGAGTTGGTCCACACCCCGGGCCAGGCTTTTTTGCCCAGCGAACGGCGGGTGACCAGCAACTGCCCCTGCTGATTAAACAACCAGCAGGAAAACGCGAGATGTAAAGGGGTATCAAGCGTGTGGGCGGCATACTTCTCCAGCATACCGGCAGGTTGATCCTGCTCATCCAGTAAAATGACGTGTTCCCCGGCCATGACGACTCCTGAAAATAAAAAATGACCCGGCACAAACCCGCCGGGTCATGTACTCAGGCCTCTAGGGTAGCCGATAAATGGGAGAAAGGCATTACCAAAACAAGCCCTGGAGTCCGCTCTGTGAGCGGCAACGCGTCATGGCGGGCAAGCCCACCACGACGTGCGGCTCCAGCAGCAATCGCTGTCCGTCGCGGGCCGTATTCGATGGCAGGGGGATATTGGTTTCGCCATCAGGGATGACGCCCTGCGCCGCGGACTGGTATGATATTCGCCCTGGTTGCGAGGTAAGTGGTTGTGTTAAGTGCAGGATGCCTGATGATGAAACGCGTTTTTATGACACTGATGCTGGTGGTAAGCCTGGCGCTGGCCGGCTGCTCCAGCAACTCCGATTCCGGTACGACCTACACCGTCAAACGCGGCGATACCCTGTATGGCATCTCCCGCACCACCGGCACCAGCGTTCGCGATCTGGCCCGCCTGAATAACATCTCCCCGCCTTACACCATTGAGGTGGGGCAGAAGCTGAAGCTTAACGGCAGCAGTTCAACGAAGACAACGAAGAAAAAATCTGCCTCCACGCGCACGGCGGCGGTCACGCCTTCGTCCGCGGTACCTCAGTCCTCCTGGCCGCCGGTGGGACAGCGCTGCTGGCGTTGGCCGACCAGCGGCAAAGTGGTCCTGCCTTATTCCACCGCCGATGGCGGCAATAAAGGCATTGATATCGCCGGAACTCGCGGCCAGCCGGTCTACGCCGCCGGGGCGGGCAAGGTGGTCTACGTCGGCAACCAGCTGCGCGGCTACGGCAACCTGATCATGATTAAGCACAGCGAGGATTACATCACCGCCTATGCCCACAACGATAAGCTGATGGTGAATAACGGCCAGAGCGTGAAGGCCGGCCAGCAAATCGCCACCATGGGCAGTACGGATGCCGACTCAGTGCGTCTGCATTTCCAGATCCGCTACCGGGCGACGGCCATCGATCCGCTGCGCTATCTGCCGCCGCAGGGCAGTAAGCCTAAGTGCTAAAAGGTTATTTTATCGCCAGTCAGCATCCGGCGGGCTTGTCACAGGGTGCGTAAGGGCTATAATGCTTCTCGCACCTCTTCGCGGGCGTAGTTCAATGGTAGAACGAGAGCTTCCCAAGCTCTATACGAGGGTTCGATTCCCTTCGCCCGCTCCAGAATTCCCCTAACGTATTCATTCCACTATCTTTTTCTAAATCATACGTGACGGCGCTCGTGACCCTCCTACAAGGAGTTCATACAGCCGATGGCGCAACGTGGTAATCTCTATCGACGTCCTAGCGGGATCTATGTTCTGCGGATAACCGTTCCGGTTCGGTATCGTGCCCTGATAGGGCAGCGTGAAATACATGCATCTACCCGCACAACCCACCTCGCAAATGCTAAGGCAATCGCCACGCGTTTGTTGGAGAAGTGGTATGCGTCTCTGGAAGAGTTCAAGCAAGTGGATAAAGAGAAAATTCGGGGAAACGCCCCGTTGTTGGCGGGGGCTGGCAAAATCAGCTTGGCTCTGTTTTGCGAATCATTTGATGTGGGTCTTGAAACGGTTGTTCCGCATCTTTTGGCAGACAATATTCCGCTGTATGCTTTCGTAGATAGCCAGCGGGGTTTTCTGATTGATGATTTTACTGCCATTGATCGTGACCCTGATACGCATGGCTTTGTTTTAAACGACGTTGCTCATTACGGCACTGAGGCTATGGTTAACGGCTATATGCAGATTTACATGCCGCTGCATGCCCTCAAGGAATTGAAGAAAGGGCTATCAACGGAAATAACTGCATTCAGGGCTACCAACGGTAATCCCCTTGCTCTTTGGCTACTGGACTTGCCAGGGGTTACGGTAGATTCAAGTTCTTTATTTATCAACAATGTGCAGGCTGAAAAGCTGCGTAGCATGTGGGATAAAGCGTTTGCGAAATCTGAACCTGAATTACCTCCTGTTCCGGCTGTTGTGCCACCACCACCTGTTGTCATCACCAATCCGTATTGCAATCCGCTATTTGCTTCGAAAACGGTTTCAGAAATTCTTGAAAAGTTTATTGAACACAAAAACACTGGAGACCTTAAACTTGCCAGTGAGGATAAAATTCGATCAAGAATCGCTCATTTTATTGACGTTATGGGCAACTTAACGCTTGGCGAGTTAGATCGTGATGTCGTAAAAGTCTACGTTGCTAAAATGCAGAAGATGCCCGGTAATTTGTATTTGATGCGGCGTCGATATGCAGCCGAAGATTTAAACCAGCTCATAGAAAAAGCACTTACTGCTGGCGAAGCAACTATGACTAAAGATGCTATAGAGCGCCATATTACTGCACTGGGAGCTATGCTGGAATGGGCGCGAAGGGAGACATGGTTGATCGGCAATCCAACTGAGAACGTATTAGCGAAACGTAAAAGAAAAAACAAAGATCAAGATAAGCGTTATCAATTCACAGAGGAAGAGTTAAAGCTTATTTTTTCTGCTAGCTGGTTCAAAATTGGTGCAGGTGAACCCAATCAATTTGGGCGTTACATCAACTTTCGTCCCTATCATTATTGGTTGCCATTATTGGCATTATATACTGGTGGGCGAATTAATGAGCTATGTCAGCTTTACCTCTCTGATATTCGTGTGAGTGAAAGCGGGGTTGCATATTTAGATTTCAATCTTGATACCCCGGATAAAGTAATGGATGATGAAACAGAAACTGATAAATCGTTGAAAACACCGAATGCGCAGAGGCAAATGCCGATTCATCCCGAACTTATCAAACTTGGTTTTCTGAAATATGTTGAAGCTTTGAAAGTTGATGGGCGAGAGCGACTTTTCCCTGAATTGAAACACCACGAAATTAAAGGTTATCGTGGTTATGCATCGAAGTGGTTTAACGAAAACTACCTCGGAAAACAACTTGAAATGCCGCGCGACGGCAAGAGGGTTTTCCACTCACTTCGTCATAATTATGTTAACCACCTCGACAGGTTGGAATTAAGCGAGCGTATGATCGCGCAGTTGGTCGGCCATGCTCGCGGTAGCACAACTGCAATGACAACTTACCGCAAAGACCGGGCAGTCGAAGAACAATTCGACGCTATCTCTAAGTTAGCCTATGACCTTCCTGATATTAAGCCATTTGATGTCAAAGCGGGGCTTAAAGCTTTGAAGGATGCTTTACGCAAGCAGAAGCCGTGATATGTGTTCACTCGCACGCGCTGGGACACCCCCTGGCGCGTTTTTTATTGAAGATCGTGGATTTCACAGTGCCAAATTTGAAGACGCTCAAAACGCGTCTGGTGAAATACTGATGACCTACGATTGCACCCGCAACCCCTCAACGCTTTCTGGTGGCAGGCTTATCACTGTTTTAATGCTTGTCTCGATGCTGCCAATGATGTCTTGGCGTGGGCCGTTCCGCCAATCAGCGCTTGCGTAGAAAGAATCTAGAACCATAGCCATGCTTTCTTGGTTGTTAAAAGCACGAATAAGGTAGTAGCAATCGGAATCATGCAGGGAGTTACCAAACGATACTACATCGATCCCGTGGCGTTGGTGTAGAGGAACGCTGATTTCCCGCATGATTGTGTGAAAAATGGTTCCGGTGCCTTTAAGTAAGGTGTATTGCAGTATTTCGACGGTTCGTTCCATTAATGCTGTCCCCAATTGAGTGCCATCCCTTCGCTTTCGGGGCGAACGCTTTTAAACCCGAATTATTCATATAGTTCCGGGACATCTGCGATCAAGGTAATGTATGCTCCTGCGGGTGCATGTTGTCCAAGCCAGGTCATTAAAGCTTCCATGATTTTCCGGCCCAGCCCTTTCCCCTGATGTTCTGGATCGAACGCAACCTCTACGATTTCGAAGTTGAGCGCGCCATCACCGACAATTCTCCCCATCCCGACAATGAGCCCCGAATATTCAATATATACGCCATGAAAAGTTCTTGGAAGTGCATGTTTTGCAGCTTCAGGAGAGCGGGGTGTTAAACCGGATATGATGCGCAAGCGGCAAAAATCTTCTGCGGGTGGAACCGCGTCAACCAGATCGTATTTTGATTCCATATTCAGCCTCAGTGTCAAGAATTACTTTTTTTAGCACTAACATGAGCATCTATGCAATCTTCAGGAATTTGGGCTGAAAGCATATTGCCTCGATAAGGAGAAGCCTGTTATTGCCGAAGTTTTTTAACGCAATACCTTAAAGGGCAGTTTGCAAACCTAGGATCTCCACTTTTTCGCGCGACAATTGTTCCTGTAGCTTTCGTTGTATGGTAGAGAAACGTAACCCTAATTAATTATAAACAATTAAAAAACCCCGTATAAACTACGGGGTATGGCAGGTTTCTTTTTATTAAAGCATTTACTATAGACGTTCGCTCTCCCAAGCATGGCTCGTGCTTAACTTCCCGTGTTCACTAGCTTTTACATGAATCATAAATCTCGAGCCGATAGGGCTGTTAGTTATTTCTTGTGAGCATCTTGCGACTTTTGTTCCCTGAGGAAAAAGTTGGCTGTGATCAACAATAACTTCATTTTTACCATTTGCACCGGCAGACACAATCACTGTAATGCGCGGGTGTTTACTATAGCCTTCTTTAGAAGGACTAATATCTTTTATAAAACTAACCACACCCTCTGTTCGATAAAGAGAAAGTGTTCTTAAGCTTCGCATTAAACTTATTTTAGAAAAAAGAGGGAGGTTTTCAGATTTCAGTTCTGCTGGTTTCTTGGTTATTATGCCAAACTCAACTTTATAATTACCACTATCTATCACGCGGTTGAAACTATCCAAATCTTTACCTTGAATATTTTCCTCGATTAATGACTTAAGTTTTTCTTTGCTGCTCTTTTCCAAAATGAGTAATTCTATAGAATTGACACCTTGATTGAAAAGATGGCTAAGTTGAGATGATCTTGAAGATATTTTTATATGATGAAAAATACAGTAATTATCCTGGTAACTTATTAAATCGCATGGTTCTATTTGTGAGTATCCATCGGGACTTATGTCTTTCTGATCTAAACATATATGGAATGCTGAGTTGTTTGCCACATCTTCATTATAGTTCTCTTCACTATAGTTTCTTATGTCATCCTTAATGTTGTCATGATCATATGAGGGAAGTTGGCTATCTTCACACCTTGCATCTATATAATCTTTCAAACTCTGCAAATATTCTTGGTCAACTTTATACCATTCACCTTCGCAGAGATGGTAAACAACTTCCTCGTTATCAAAGTGAATATCATAGATAAAACTTCTGTAAATGTTATATGCTTTCGTTATAACACCTTCTTCATTGCAGAGGTTAAGCGAGAAATCTTTGATTTTGTCTATATTGAATGTATTTAAGTCAACTTCTCCTAAATAGTCATAAAACTCTTCAAGACTAATGTCAGTATATATTGGGGATATGCCTTTCCTTCCTTTAAAGGAGCAGTAAATATTATCACTATAATCCACGATGTCCGGGATTGATAAGGCTAGTTCGTTGTTTTTATTAATGAAAGCATCTAAAAGAGAATCAT
The DNA here is from genome assembly GCF_040065795.1 of Klebsiella sp. JB_Kp004. Taxonomy (NCBI): domain Bacteria; kingdom Pseudomonadati; phylum Pseudomonadota; class Gammaproteobacteria; order Enterobacterales; family Enterobacteriaceae; genus Klebsiella; species Klebsiella sp. JB_Kp004. Next base: position 78,989 of record NZ_JBEAKW010000043.1, read on the forward strand.
CAAGACGCTTAATTTTAATAGGGTCTTTTTCTGGCGTTATTTTTTGTATGTTAGGGAAAGACTCTAAGTATTCATCACTGGAATATAAATCTAGTAGTTGGTCGCACAATCCGGTAAGTTGTTCTGGCTCGACTTTAAGTCCAACTTTTAAGCTGGTTGAACCAGTCGCATTTTTGAAGAGATCAATATATTGTGGTTTTACTTTTCCTGTCAGGCTTTTTAATATCTCGCTATTACTATCAAAATCTAAATAGGTTAAGTCAGACATAACAGGGACTTGCATTCTTTTCCTTCTTGATGCTCCGGGATCGACTATATCAGCGCTTTTTAACTCATTAGGTTCAAGGCTGTTTAAAGTAACTTTTAAGCCAAAATCATACTCGTAGGAAACATCTAGCAAGTTGTGATAAATATGGCCAAAAGTTAGAGCAAAACATCGATCTCTTACCGGAAGAAAAATTAATGCCCCTTTGTTTTCTTGTTTTAAATTTCCACCAATTGAGAAGTAGTCAACCCACCAAGGGGTTGTTCTAACCCTATCGGAAATAAACAAGGTTGCGCCTTGTGGGAGATTTAGAGCCTGAAAGCCACCGATAAGTTGATGGTTCAGCTTAAGGGAGTTCTGTGCATTGTAGCCAGCTTTAAGCAAAAAAATAGAAAAAGACCTTGTCTTCATATCATTTTAGCCCTTTGAGAGGTAAGCAGTTATGAAGTTACTCGCATTTGAGAAAAGGTTAAATTTTAACCCGTGCTATTCGTGATATAGGTCAAACATATCGCCACCTAAGGACTCTGTTAACCTATTGAGTCTGAGCGTAGTGCTTGACTATAGTGCAGTATCGTTTCAAATACTCATGATGGTTCTCTACTTGTTTTTCCATATAGAGAAGGTTAAATGGTGATGCTAAAACGCGTCTGGTGACCTACGGTTGTATCCGCAAGACTCCTCAGACGCGCTAGGAAGCTATGTGGCGCGTTGTTGACTAGGGGGGATGAAATTGTGGTGCGGAATTTGCGGCGCTCTCATAGAGTTGCTAGCGTAGCCAAGTGAAACAGGATGCTTTCGAATGGAATAAAAATGCCGTGTGATAAGCTGTCATAACTATCATTATGCACCCACATATAATCCCGGCTATAGAAAGCTCAAAAACTTATCCGGCAAGTTTTTGAGCTGATGGCTGTTACCAGTCTTTTGCAGCAGAGCTACTTTCAGTCACGATCTCGCGTTTGTATTGTTCCACAATATCATTCAACGCTTTTTTGGCTTTTGCTTGTCCACCAACAGTCATATTTGGCGAATCTATGGCAGGGAACGCAATCCCGCTGGTTACATGGGCCGGACGATAAATGTGGATATCATCAAAGGTGATGCGAGCTTTATCATCCTTTGTGTCGATTTTCATAGTGAATTTATATCGAACATCTTCATTAGCTAAGCAATCATTAAAACCGTCACATGGGTATTTAACATTCCCCTTGCCAACAATCGAACCTTCTTCTTTATCGGCATATTGGATTACGCTGTTAGAATCAGTGAAGACCTTTGCAACCCAAATTTTGGAACTACTGTAAAGTGCATCCTTTTTAACCCCGGGAACGTTAACAACACTGACTATACTACCCAGCGGTTGTTTAGCCGCTTCCATATCTGGTGAGGTCACACAACCTGTCAACACAGTAATACTGGATACAACCAAACTGGCTAAAACAGTTTTCATCATTACTTTTTTCATTCGATTTGTCCTTATCGCATTTTTATTAAGTGCAGTATGTAAATATGGTGCGGAATGAAGTTGGTTTCTCAAAACCGCAGGACAGGTCTCGCTTTTCTATTATCACCCGTAGTGGATATAGGCATAAACAGCGACAGCAACGAGCGCGCCAAAACGTAATAACCCATTACGATGCTTGGTTAACCACTTCCGCTCGTAACGCAACGGCGTGTAGAAAGGTGTTACCCATTTAAGAAACTCTGCATTGAGGTTGTCCAAAGACTCTTTGGGCCCTTTAAGATTGCTGCCGACAATGTATTGGCGTCTTATCAAATCGATACGGCAGTTACCGATGTGTTCCCTTTCAGTTGTAAGCTCCGATTCATCAACGAAATCAAAGGACTCTACGAGAATTTGGTGTGCTGCCTGCAGATCTTTATGGGTGACAAAAGCATCACAGGTGATCAGGTCGCCTTGAGAGGTGAATGTCAGGAGATCAATCCCGTGAGTTGCTTGTAAATTATCGATTAGTTGTTGTCTGATGGCTCTATCAAATGGTCGGATGTATCCCCATTTCGGATCGATATCTCGACCATACTCCTCATAGCTGAAAAACTCGCCTTCAAGGGAGAGCCCACCCCAATCAAAGCGCACATAACAATCCGGTTGGGCTTGGTAATAATTGGATACGGGCATAAGCTTCCTTGAGAAAGGAGATCAGAAAAATCCTAAGTGGTTAATTGAACTATGCGGGAGAGAATTTTTCAACAATGTTTATCTGCAAGTATAAGGATGATTTTGCCACCACCGAAGTTTTTGGACGCAATGCCTGAGAGGGGGACTTCCAAACCTAGGAGATCCACTTTCCCGCACCAAACTTATCCGGCTGCATTTGCACCGCGAACCCGATGTCGTGTCACAACGTTTGGTTCGTGTTTGATTGAAGGAAACAGTAACCGACAAACACCGATAGCTAAGACATGTAATCTGACAGTTGAGTTGTTATATATACAGTTATTAAGAGAGCTGTATCCAGACCAGCAGGAATGCGGCTTCTTTCCTGCTGATTGTCACTTTTTTTTGGAATAACGAAAGGGGGGCGGCTTAAACGTGGAGGCGCCGTAAAGCACCCTTAACGGCGTTTTGCAGATCGCTAACAACCGCCAGATGCGAGCTTTCTTTCCGCAGGCGCTTGTCAACGTTAACCATCATCCAGCTACGTTTATCCCTACGTCCGATATTATTGAAAGAATGCAACCCGCGCTCGGCTGTTGCGTCGTTCACCTTACGAACTGCGTTGACAGCGGTAAACCGGAACAAATCACCGTCAGCCATCATTTCAGGCTCAATTGGTTTGCGAAATTTGAACAGGTGAGCGAGGGTTTCAAATCGAAAGCGCTGCATGTCGCTAAGATGGTGAAGAGAGTAGTGAGTGAGCGCAGCACCTTTTAACGTGACTTCAACACGAGCGCGTTGCTCTTCTAAAGGTAGTTTCTGATCGTTGTCAGTGCGTTTGTGATAGACCTGCCACGAGATGTTGTCCCACTTGTTACCTGTCCTGAAGTTTCGATTTGGAGTGATACGTGTTCCGGGGAAAAGGTAGACATTTTTCCACGAAGCGGGATTGAATTGCCTTGGTCGGGTTCCGTTACTAAACAGGCTTGTCTGAAGCCGATAGGTCATTGCTCGTGTCGCTGATACTGACCGTTGTTTATGCCAGAAATCGCAGAAAACTTCGACTCCCACGATTTGTGGCTCACACGCAAATGGGAAACGGTTTTGCAATTGCTTGAGTGCAGCTTCCAGCTTCCCGCCATGGTTTGCCAGTAGATCACGGAAGCAAATCCGAAAAGTATCGTTAGTGCTGCTTATCGTAGGTTTTACCCACGTTTTAACGTTGTTGTCGGGACGGGGGGCGCATGATGACAACTTTGAGATACGTAGACCGCAGGGTTTAACCCAGAGTTTTAATCCGGTGATTTTAAGTAATTCATCCTGAACGTAGCGATGCTGGGTCAGTCTGGAGAAGCTGATCTTTAAGTCCAGCCAATCGATCCCGGCTGAAACCTTAAAGGATTTGCGGTCTGCTTCAGCAGCTACGTATTTTCGACTCTTCATAGTGCGACCTTATTGAAGGGAACTTCAAACCGGCATCAGGGTCGTTCGAACTGAGCAGATTTGAGAACATTTCGAGCACGGTAGCACAACGGTTTTGCGATAAAAACCTTATTTATCAATATACTGCGTTCATATTCTGAACGCAGTAGTCGTTGCTAACTTAAGGGTATGAGAACACTGTCATTTTTCATATACAGAGGATGTTTGGGTTCACCTGTGGCGTTTAAGACAAAGCACATTGTGGTTTCTGGTAGCAACTGTCGGACTACTGTTGAGCGCTTGAGATGTCTGCCTTCGTTGCCCCATGCCGCCACTACCAGACCGGCACTGGCAATAAGCCTTATCAGATGGCTATCGTTATCTATACCAATGGGATCAGGTGCTTTCATCATTTCATGTCGCTGGGTATGAACGAACGCGAACAGGTTGGCCATGTATACCCCGCCGTAGCCCCAGTTTTTGGCAAACGATATGCAGCGGCTCAAGGTGCGATCATCGTTCTCAGCATCGGCATATGAAGGGTTTAGCCCGATGAAAAGGGCATATGGTTTTGATTCGTCCCAGACTCGTGATAACGAGTAGCGATACTGGCCGCACGGTGAAAAAATCGCGTCTTTAATCATTCCAGTTGTCCTTATGAAGTGATGGTTTCAGCCTAACATTTCTTTATCCGTTTTAAGCGCCAACAAACGACCGTTTTCTGGCATCTCCCAATCGCACGCTTTCACACTGTTGGAAAAATAGCCTTGGCTTTTCTGGCAGGCCATCCTAATGTTGGCCTCGTTTTCTGGCAGGGGTCAGATGGGGAGATAACAATGGCAACTTTTGGCTACGGACGTGTTTCGACATTGCAGCAGGATAATGAGAACCAACGGCTGGAGCTTGGGCAGGCTGGGTGGCAAATTGATTACTGGTTTGCCGATGTTGTTAGCGGGAAGATTCCGGCAATGCAACGTAAAGCATTTTCTGAGATGCTCAATAAAATCCGCGATGGTGAAACGTTGGTGGTAGCGAAGCTTGATCGTCTGGGGCGTGATGCGATTGACGTCCTGCAAACGGTAAGGGCTCTGGCTGACCGTAATATCAAGGTTATTGTCCACCAACTTGGCACGACTGATCTCACCTCCGCAGCGGGTAAGCTTCTGTTGTCGATGCTAGCAGCGGTTGCGGAGATGGAACGTGACCTCTTGGTTGAGCGGACCCAGGCGGGTTTGTCGCGGGCAAAAGCCGAAGGAAAGAAGCTGGGAAGACCGTCGAAAATCGCCCCAGAAGCCCGTGACGAGATTGTAGAGAAAAAGAATAGCGGAACTAGTGTCAGTGCGTTAGCACGAGAATATGGCGTTTCTAGAGCTACGATTGCTGCAATACTTGATTAAGGCTCATCTGCATCTCAGGCCCGAGCTGGCATTTTGGGTAGCGGTGTGTATTTCTTTTGACCGTCAGAAGTGGTCTAAAAGAGGTTATGTTACATAGCTAATTCACATATTAGATCGCCGTCCATTCAGGATTATGTATGATTGGTGTGCCATCAGATAGGCATCCAAGACCGAAGAAACATTCAGTTTGGTTTAAGATGATTGTTAATAATTGCTACTAACTTCTCTGAAGATTAGTATTGTTTCTATTCCTTACTTGCGGAGATTAAAAACGTGCATTATCTCTACATCGATACCTGTGTTTGGTTAACTATAGCAAAGTCAAAGAATCAGCATGCACTACTTGAAGCATTTAACCAATTATTGGATAGTAACAACGCTGCTATTGTAATCCCAACCTTGGTGAAGGAAGAGTTTCTTAGAAATAAGGACAGGGTTATCGAAACTACTAAGCAGCAAATTGGTTCGGAATTCCATAAAGTCAAAAAATTAATCGGGGCTTATGGAGGTAATGGTAAGGACCAAGCGCTAGCTGTATTAAATGATGTTGGAAGTCGCTTGCCTATTTTAAGCGAAGTTACAGGGCATACAGCGGAGATGATTGAATCTCTGATGGATAAATGTATAAGTCTTGAGGCTAGTGATTCCGTTCGGTTAAAAGCCGTGGCAAGGGCATTGGATAAGAAAGCTCCTTTTCATCGTTCAAAAAACAGCGTTGCTGATTCAATATTAATTGAGTTGTTTTACGACTTTATGAAAGATAAAAATGGCGTTTTCCATTTTGTTACGGAAAACTATACGGATTTCAGCTCGTTAACTGATAGGCGAAATCCACATCCGGATTTTGGTGAGATATTTTCTGATAATGTCCATTATCATTTAGATATCGCTGAGGCGATAAATAGTATAGAACCTGAGCTTTTGAGTGTGCTTGAAGAAGAAAATAATTGGGTTGATGATGACACAAGAAGCTTAACAGACATACTAACTGCGATTAATGAGTATTGTGAAAAAGTATGGTATAACCGGCATAAATACAGGGAGTATAAAATTGAAATAGGTGATATTTCTATAATACCTAAAGGAGATGCACGCCATGGTAATAATGTTATTCATGAAGATATCTGGGAAAGGGCAAAGTTAGCAGCTGAGAAAGTCGAAGAACAATATGAAGACACTGGCCCTTGGGATGATTTTGAATGGGGAATGATCAATGGCAAGCTATCTGCCTTAAGATGGGTGCTTGGAGATGAATGGGATATGTTAGATACCTAGTGATAATTAATCCTATTCACGGGTAGGGATTACATCCTGCTGCTTTGAATATCCGCCTGTTTTTGAAGCTCTGGTTATGATTTATAAGTATTCTATATTGTGGCTTTTTCCGGTCAGCTTTCTAGTTCTAAACTGACCGGAGTAATTAGGAATGATGTAGCAAAAGCTGGAACCTTTACATGAGAGGAAAATGCTTTCTTGAAACTATAAGATACTCAAATGCCAGATAGCTTCCGCATAACGTAGTTACATCTGCCTGTCTCCTGCTGTGGGTTTGATAAAAAGATGCAGTATGCGATCAGAAGTTGTTCATACAGTTAGTGTAAACAAAGGCCGCTGAAACCTGAGCATCTTGTTTCGGGTGTTCATATACGTAGTCAACGAAGGTCTTATAGAGCATGATCATTTGAGGAGTGACTTCGGACTTACCGTTCATATTATCAAGTCGCTGATAATATTCATCTTTGCTCACTCCTCCGTTTCGGCCTTCGGTTACGTTTGCAGTAAATTGAGCCATACCCATGCACATTTGATCTTTATGGTTATTTGTTTTATCCGGGTGGATAGCACCTTCTAACACTTTATCACCGCTGATGGCATGTTGTGCCCACATTGAATTGTTGGCGATAAACTTTTTGGAACCGGTTGCAATACCGTATTCGATGCGAATGCCATTATCGTGATAGCTACCGTCAGCATCTTTAGTCGCTAGCTTTAAAGATATGCGGCAACCAGGGAGTGTTTTGTGTTCTTGCGCCGAGATAATAACGGTGTCCGTATCGCAATCAGCAAAGCTGTATTCGGGGTTAACGTAGGTGTTAGTTTTGATGAGCAGCCCAGTAAGTCCGTTTTTATAGCCTTTTGCCGGCAGCGTTTTGAAGGCGCTGCGATCACCCTTTTTGATTGCTTCCCGGAAGTGCTCCATACCGATGCGCGTCGCCAGTTGATCGATGCTTTCTGCTGCATAAGATCCAGATGACGCAGCGATTAACATAATGGTCAGCACAGACTTGGCTGAAAAACCGGGCTTACTAAGCCGTGTTTTTGACATGTTGTTACCCCTCAGAATCCACCCCAGCGGTGTCAGTTATCGCATCATAGACCATTGATTCAAAATGTCACTATTGGAGCGTGGCTCTTTAGTGGACATCTGCGCAAATTCAGGGCATGAAAATGACCCTGAGAAAACTGTTTGGACAACGAGTAAAAGAGTTGCGCATTGCCACCGGAATGAGCCAAGAAGCCTTTGCCGATCGGTGTGGGTTTGCTCGTAGCTATATGAGCCGCATTGAACGCGGCGGTTCTAATGCGTCTTTGGATGCGATTGAGGTGCTGGCCAACGCTCTCAGTGTTGAGCCGTGGCAGTTGTTAGCGTCTGACTCATCTGAAGATAACGATCCGGAACTGTTGGTTCCATACGCAGCCGATGGTTCCTGTTTTCACCCCGGTTTGGCGAGCTCCCGTGATGGTTCGTTTGGCGTAGGCGATAAAGCGGCTCAGAAGCGTTTTGGCACGTTTTCTGAAGCTCTTGAGTATCTCCGTAGCATGGAGACAGCAAAATGGCGTAGGCCCAATACCAGTGGCAACTGGGGCATTGTTTCGGCAGTGCGGTGGGGCAAACTGAGAAAGTGAAGTAAGTGTAAGTTTATGAATTCTGGATGCTGTATTAATGAACAGTCTTCTTTGGCAAAAGGTGAGACACCTATGAATCAGTCTTACTCTTCTATAAGAGTCGACAAAACATCAAAATCCAGGTGCGTTACGTAGGCGTTACAGTGGCATTTCACTTCGGCAGTGGAGAGTATTTTTGAAAAATAATCATTTAATATCATATGATTGGCTAAATGCGCTGAATAATCTTGAGTTACTGTCACTTCATTCCGAAATTTTAACGCAGTTGCGTTTTAGAGGTGTCATTCGCACCAAGAATAATCCTGTTGGTGACTATGCTGAATGGCTGGTTTCTAAAGCACTGGGTATGACTCTTCTCAGTAATTCGTCGGCGGGCGCTGATGCCATTGATGCTGATGGCCTGAAAGTGCAGATCAAAGCTAGGAGAGTTACGCCGGATAATCCTTCCCGGCAGCTTAGTGCCTTGCGTAACTATGAGGCAGCCGATTTTGATTATTTAATCGCGGTTATTTTCGATGAGACTTACAACATTCTTGATGCTTACAAAATCCCACATGAAGTAATACGAGATTATGCACGGCATAGTGACCACGTTAACGCACATATCGTTAACCTCAAGGGCGCGATTCTTACTGATCCCCGAGTTAGTTCCATCAAAGAAGACTTGATTGTCAGGAGTTCGGCTTCAGTCAATGAAGCGGCTATGCAAACCCTTCCACCCGAACCTATGGAGGAGGTTTTGAATCAACCAGAGAAGATAACGAGTAGTGTTACCCTGGTCAGCCTCCTTAAGGCTATTGGGATGGAGTGCTTCGTAAACTACTACCATCATTTTGCCGATTTAAATTTACCAAGCGCTTATATCATTGAGCAAATGCACTCACGTGAGGGTTATACAGAGAAAAGTTGCCGGAGCCGTCTCAGTAAAGCGCGAAAAGTGATCAGGGATGGTTTAAGTATTGAGGCTTTGGCGTTGATCGCTGACTCTGAGCGAATGCAAGATTCTGTCAGAAATGACGCGCTAAAACTTATCAGCGTTCTGGAGTGAAGCGGTTTGCAAAACGTTGTAGTTCCTCCTACAAAACCCTCCTACAATGCATCACGTTTTTGTTAATAAATCCATGGGATTACGAGAACTTTGGAGCGGGGGTGATTTCCCTTCGCCCGCTCCAAACTCAAGTCTTCTGAAGTCTACCCAACTCAATTTTCCCTTGATAAATAAGAAGTTATAGCATTCTGTTAGTCTATTGAACTCCGACGGAGGACTCCTCTTTGGTTGCGGGATCGGCGTTTTGCGCTGCTGGCGCTGGAGTAGTAGCGTTTAGTGATATTTTCGCACTTATCCTGTTTCCGCAGGATGAGTGATTTTACGCAACCGGCTCGCGCTGACGACGACCGATACCGCAGAGGCCGCGGCGGCGCTCCACAGCGCAACATGAATTGACCTTTCATCTGCTGCCAGCAGAACGCCTACGGCGGCGGCTCCCAGGCACTGCCCGAAAGTGCGCATAATGGATAAAACTCCGGACGCATAACTCGCGTGCTCACGAATAACGTTTGAGAGCATTTCCCGGTTATTGGGACTCTGAAAGCAGCCAAACCCTATTCCGCACACCAGACTTCGCAGGCAGATATCCCACATTGGAGGGCTGGCGGGTAACGTCGCCAGCAAGATCAAACCGACGACAAATATCACCAGCCCCAGGGTGGATATCGCCGGGGCTGATATCGTGTCCGCCCAACGGCCTGCATGCGGCGCAATCAGCACGATCCCTAACGGCCACGGCGTAAACAGCAGGGCAGACACTACCGGACTGTAGCCGTATTCGCTCTGAAACAGGAAGGGTAGCGCAATAAAGGTGATCCCCTGGCTGACAAAAGCAACCATTGACGTGAAAGCCGCGAGGGTAAAACGTTCATTTTTAAACATGCTCGGCGGCAGTAAGGGATGACCCGTACGGCGGATTTGCCAGATAAAAGCCATGCCGCTCAGCGCAGCGAGAGCCATCCAGCAAAGGCTGCCGAATTGAGAAGTAGCGTTCTGTAGGCTGTTCGCCGCCATGATCGTCGAACCCAACAGCAGCGCCGACAATATGGCGCCCACGGTGTCGAAGGGCGCCTGCATACGGATCGCATCCCGCGGCAGCGCTCTGACCGCCAGCAGTAAGGCGAGGGTGCCGGGAAGAACGTTTATCGCAAACAGCCATTGCCAGCTCAGGGTGTGAAGGATCGTACCGCCCAATACCGGGCCGATAGCGGAGCTGGAGGCAATGAGCAGGGCATGGAACCCCAGAATGCGGCCAAGTAAGCGTCCGGGAAATACGGACCTGAGTATTGCGGGGGCAATACTCAGCGTCGCCGCGCCGCCGATCCCCTGAAGCACGCGCATACCGATAAGCATTTCGGGCTTATTCGCCAGCGCGCAACCCAGTGATGTCAGGGTAAAGGTCGTCAGGCCCGCCAGAAATACGGGGCGATAACCCAGACGGGCCGCAAGCGCCGCGAATATCGCCAGCGTCATCGCAGCCGCCAGCAGATACCCGTTGGCGAACCAGACGGCAATACCGGCAGGTACCTGCAAATCCTGAGCCATTGAGGGCAGGGCAATGTTGATCATGGTGCCATCAAACACGCCCATTAAGGTGGTGGTCATTATTGCGGCCATCACCCGTGCGCGCGCCGGGCCAGGCAGTCCTTCGTCGCCGGGTTGGCTGGAAAAGAGCGTCATCATTTGTCCTCTGAGAAGAGTGTATGGATGACAAAACTATAAAGATGGCTTTTACCGGGCGGAAGGCGCACTATTTTCACTTTATTGTTGCATCAAACGCCTTATCTTAATGTGCTGGGAGAAAGGGGAATGTCTGATCCTGATTTTAATTTGCTGGTAGCACTCGACATATTGCTGAGTGAAGCGAGTGTCGCAGGTGCGGCACGTCGTCTGAACCTCAGCACCTCAGCCATGAGCCGGACATTAAGCAGGTTACGCGATGTCACAGGAGACCCGATCCTGGTGCGCGCCGGGCGTAACATGGTACTGACCCCGTGGGCCGAAGCGACCCGGGATCGCGCCAGGCGTGCAGTGCACGATGCCAGGGCGGTATTGCAGCCCTCAACTGAAACGTTCTGCGCGCAAAGTCTGGCGCGTCTTTTTACCATCAGGGCAAACGATGGTTTTGTGGTGGCGTTTGGGCCTGCGCTCATCGCAGCGGTTGCCGACGCCGCGCCGGATGTCTGTATACGCTTCGCGCCTAAGCCGGAAAAAACGTCGCGCTATCTTCGGGAAGGGCTGGTTGATCTGGAGATTGGAGTTCAGAGTAATATGGGGCCAGAAATACGGCTGCAACGACTGTTTGAGGATCGGTTTGTTGGCGTCGTGCGTAAAGGGCACCCGCTGGCTAAGCAGGCAGAAATAGGCGTGGGTGATTATGTCGCCTGGGGTCATGTGGTAGCGTCACCCGAGGGCGCGTTGCACGGATCCGTTGACGATGCGCTGGCCGAACTGGGGACAAAACGTAAAATTGCGAGCGTTGTACCGGGATTTCCGACAGCACTGTCCGTGGCGCTGGAATCGGATCTTATCGCCATGATACCCGCACTCTATTTACTCAATCAGCAGGTAACGGACCAGGTACACGTTTTCGAGCTGCCGTTCAAAAGCCGTCGTATTACGGTATCGCAGATGTGGCACCCAAGAATGGAACGCGACCCCGGTCACCGCTGGCTGAGAGAGCAAATTCTTGCGATATGCGGTGGGGGGAGGTCAGTCATGACCTGACCAAATAGACATGTCCGCGCTACCGTCTCGCCACAGCGATCGCTGCTTTCAAAGGATGAGACTCATGACGGCATACGGAACGGAAATTTTCTCAATGAGCGATGTGAACAGACTCACGATCGAAGTCTCCACGCGTCGATAGACCGTTTATGTCCTTTCCGCGAGATTTAATCGAAAGCCCTCGTGCTACCTTTAAGCTAACTATTAACGATAAAGAAAGGACAGCTTTCCTGTCCTTTATCCTTTTTTATTCAGCTTTGCTCTCGCGCGATCGCAACACTTCACCGACCACCGGGGCGGCGGTAAACGCATTTGGCCATCCCGCGTAGAACGCTGCCTGGGCGACCACTTCTCCGGCCTCTTCAGCCGAAAGCCCATTATCCATGGCCCTGTTTAGGTGGTAGCCAATCTGCGCGCTCTGTCCGGCGGCGATTAACGCGCTGACCGTCACCAGACTTCTGTCGCGGGGCGTAAGCGCGGGCCGTTGCCAGAGGTCGAGAAACAGCGGGTCGGCGGTAAATTTAACCAGGCCAGGCGAAATGGGGCCGACATTTTTCTCCACGGTATCTGCACGCTGTTTCTCTACCTGTTCATTGAGGGGCAGCAGCGTCGGCGAGGCGGAGGGAAGGGCCTCTGCCGTCACGCCCCTGGTTTCAAAGATGGCTTTCGCGACGCTGACGGCTGATATTGCATTGGGCCAACCTGAGTAGAACGCCAGATGGGTAATGATCTCTGATACTTCCGCTGGCGTCACGCCGCTATCGAGAGCGACTTCAATATAGTGCTTTAGCTCGCCTGGCTGGTTGCGGGCAATCAGCATGGCCACAGTCACGATGCTGCGGTCGCGGGCAGACAGGGCGTCACGTTGCCAGAGGTCGTTGGTAATCGCTTCACGGCCAAAGCGTGCCAGCGACGGGGAGACCGCGTGAATGTCAGCGTCCGAAAGAGTGAAAGCCCTGATTGATTTTCTGATAGCGCATACCGCGGCATAAAGGCTATTTTGCGTGCGAAATGTCTGAAGGCGCCGGCCCTGTCTTTCCCTCTGCCTTAACCCTATACTCCATGCGGATAAGGCGGTTTTTTATCGCGGTGCAACGGCTTATCCCATCGTCAACGCGATGGGCGGGGAATTTCACTAAGGGAGAGGCAGCAATGGGCAGACGCTTAATGGTCTGTGTGTTCGCGCTGGTGGCGTTTTCAGCCACTGCAGCGCATGGTCATCACGGCCAGTCGGTAATATCGGGCGCCGACGGCGGCAACGGTTCGGACGGCGGCAGTAGCGATAATTCCTCGGGTCGGGCAGGGTGCCCGGGCGGCACCGATCCCGATAAGCACGGCCATTTTTACCTGCCCGGCACCCGCGAACCCTGCAATCCTGGCCCCCAGGATGCAGAGAAAGTCGGGTCTTCCCACTAGCGTTCAGCTCAGATCGTGCAGCGCTTTGTCCAGCGGTGGGGAAAGTTGAATATCCAAAAAGGCAACCGCCAGTCCGCCGCGCTCCGGTGAGCAGCACATGACGCCGGCTTTCACCGGGCCTGGTGGAAAGTAGCCGAGCCGCAGCAGCGGCCATCGCTCGCCGTCGGTCGAATACTGCAGCCTTAACGCATCGCCCTTGCGGGTCAGCCGCAGCCAGAAGGTGCGCGGGTCGCCGGGGAAAAGCCCGGTGGCCCAGTCGGAGTGGGTTAGCGTCAGCACGCTGCCGATGGCCGGGGCATCGTCATTAAACTCAATCCCCGCCTTCAGCCAGGTCTGCTCGTCCGCCATCATCATCAGCCCGGCCTGGTCGTAAAGCGTGGTGAAATCCGCACAGATTTTTGCCTGCAGGGTAAAATCGCCCTCCACCTCAGCGGCATAAAGATGGCCGGAGAAGCGCTTGAAGCCATACCAGGTATGACGCCAGAAATCGGTATGCTTATCGGTGACCACCGTCAGGCCGTCGGCATCGCGGCGCCACTCGGCAGGTTCATTGATCCAGTGAAAGGATGGCTGCATGTTTCCTCCGGGACAGGCTTATAACAGCGACTGCAGTGCGGGGGACGCCATGCTGGCCTCAAAGGGGATAATCTCCGTATGGGCGAGACCCAGCTGCTGGAAGGGATCCTGGCTCAGACGCGCTTCCAGAATTTCCCGGCTGTCGCATGTCGCCAGAATCACCCCGCCGGTGCGGGGAATACGGCGGCCGGAGGTGAGAAAGAGGCCGTCAGCATAGCCTTTTTTGAGCCATTCGACGTGGGCGGGGATCGCGCTGTCAATCTCTTCGAGCGGTTTTATATACGTTAAAACAACCACATAAATCGTACTCATCCTGAAAACCCTGTCAATCCGATGGGATCTTCAGCCTGACATATTTCGATGATGGTTAAAAGAAAACGCGGCATTTTTGCGTGCTATTGAGCAGGAGGCACATGTTGCAACGGTATGGAGATTTATCGCGGCTGTAAAAAACACATATGTTTTTTCGAATGCATATTGATCTTTGTTCGTGGTCCCGTATGCTGTCCGTCACGCTTGAGGAGAAACCATGTCTTTATTGCCCCTGCAACTGTTCAAAAACCTCGCCGATGAAACCCGGCTGGGGATCGTGCTGTTGCTCAAGGCGCGGGGAGAGCTGTGCGTGTGCGATCTCTGTACGGCGCTCGCCCAGTCCCAGCCCAAGATCTCCCGCCATCTGGCAATGCTGCGGGAGAGCGGGCTGCTGCGGGATCGAAAACAGGGTAAGTGGGTCCATTATCGCCTCTCTCCGCAGATGCCGGCCTGGGCGGCGCAGGTGATTGAGCAGGCCTGGCTAAGTCAGCAGGACGATGTGCGGCTGATGGTCAGCAGACTGACTGACGGGCCGGGTTGTCGGTAAAAAATTTATCTTAACATATATGATTTTTCGAATGTGATTGGTGGGGGAACGATGTTGCTGGCAGGTGCGATTTTTGTCCTGACCCTGGTGCTGGTGATCTGGCAGCCGCGGGGGTTAGGGATCGGCTGGAGCGCGGCCTTTGGCGCGGCGCTGGCGCTGGTCACCGGTGGAGTACAGATAGCCGATATCCCGGTGGTGTGGCATATCGTCTGGAATGCCACCGCCACGTTTATCGCCGTGATCATTATCAGCCTGCTGCTCGACGAGTCCGGCTTTTTTGAATGGGCCGCGCTACACGTTTCCCGCTGGGGAAGAGGGCGGGGTCGTCTGCTGTTTACCTGGATTATCCTGCTCGGTGCGGCGGTGGCGGCGCTGTTTGCCAACGACGGCGCGGCGCTGATCCTCACGCCCATCGTAATTGCTATGCTGCGGGCGCTGGGTTTCAGTAAGGGAACGATGCTGGCCTTTGTCATGGCAGCCGGGTTTATTGCCGATACCGCCAGCCTGCCGCTGGTGGTGTCGAATCTGGTGAATATCGTTTCGGCAGATTTCTTTGCCATTGGCTTCAGGGAGTACGCTTCGGTGATGGTGCCGGTCGATCTCGCGGCGATCCTCTCCACCCTGGCGATGCTGCACCTGTTCTTTCGCAAGGATATCCCGCCGGCCTGGGATATGGCGTTACTGAAAGCGCCGGCCACGGCGATAAAAGATACGGCGACGTTCCGCACCGGCTGGGGCGTGCTGCTGCTGTTGCTGGTCGGCTTTTTCGTTCTTGACCCGCTGGGGATCCCGGTCAGCGCCATCGCGGCGCCGGGAGCGGGGATCCTGTTTGCTGTCGCGAAGCGCGGGCGGGTGATAAACACCGGCAAGGTGCTGCGCGGCGCCCCATGGCAGATTGTGATCTTCTCGCTGGGGATGTATCTGGTGGTGTATGGCCTGCGAAACGCCGGATTAACGGATTATCTGACCACGGTGCTGAACATGCTGGCGGAGCGCGGGCTCTGGGCCGCAACGCTGGGCACCGGTATCCTGTCGGCCTTCCTCTCTTCGATCATGAATAATATGCCCAGCGTGCTGGTCGGCGCCTTGTCGATTGATGGCAGCGCGGCAACAGGGACGATCAAAGAGGCCATGATATATGCCAACGTCATCGGCTGCGATCTGGGGCCCAAAATCACGCCGATTGGTAGCCTGGCCACGCTGCTCTGGCTGCATGTGCTGACGCAGAAGCACATTACCATCGGTTGGGGGTATTATTTCCGCTGCGGCATCATCATGACCCTGCCGGTGCTGCTGGTAACGCTGGCCGCGCTGGCGCTGCGTCTCTCCTTCAATCAGCCATGAGAACGTGCTATGAGCATCACCATTTACCATAACCCTGAATGCGGCACCTCGCGTAATACCCTGGCGCTGATCCGCAACAGCGGCGCTGAGCCCACCATTATTTATTATCTGGAGACGCCGCCGTCGCGCGATGAGCTGCGCCAGCTGATCGCCGCGATGGCGATCCCGGTGCGGGCGCTGCTGCGGCAAAACGTCGAACCCTACGATGCGCTGGGCCTGGCGGAAGAGCGGTTTACAGATGACCAGTTAATCGACTTTATGCTCCAGCATCCGATCCTGATCAACCGTCCGATCGTGGTGACGCCGCGGGGCACCCGGCTCTGCCGCCCGTCAGAGGTGGTGCTGGAGATCCTGACGGCGCCGCAAAAAGGCGCCTTCGTGAAGGAAGACGGTGAGCGCGTCATTGATCGGACGGGACAGCGTGTGAAATAGCGCGCAAAATGGCGCCGGCTGTAGCAGCCGGCAAACCATGTGCATCCTGCCTCGCGGGAGGCTCTCCGGGTGTGAAGCACCTGGATGGCTGAACAATATTCTCCCTTAGCGCTATTTCTGCCTCCTCAGGCCCGTTTCCCTTACTTTTCCTGTCGTTATATGCCCTGCCTGCACCGACGGTTTTTGACCTTTGTTACTCAATCAACTTACTGTTTTTAATAAATAAAATTATGTATTCTTTACAATGGCATAATGTCAACGCCGTTTGCGCTTTTGCGAACATTAAATCTATAAAACTAGATGTTTGTCGACTTTTCATCTAAAAAGGGAAGGCAAGGGGCTGGACAAAACCACTGCATGGTTATCAAATGGTTAAAAATGCTCGTTCCTGATGTTAAGACAAACAAATTATAAATCGTCAGCCCGCTTTATACGGTTAACTTGCGCTGCGGTGCACCTTATCTGGAGAATTTATGCATTCCTCTGTTAATAAAAACGAAAGCCGTACCTTTTTCGGCCATCCTTATCCGCTGGGCTCCCTGTTCTTCACCGAAATGTGGGAGCGCTTCTCGTTTTACGGCATCCGCCCCTTACTGATCCTGTTTATGGCGGCGACGGTTTACGACGGCGGAATGGGGCTGGCGCGGGAGAACGCCTCGGCGATCGTCGGGATTTTTGCCGGCAGTATGTATCTGGCCGCGCTGCCGGGCGGCTGGCTGGCGGATAACTGGCTTGGCCAGCAGCGCGCTGTCTGGTACGGCTCGATTCTGATCGCCCTCGGGCACCTGTCGATCGCCCTGTCGGCATGGCTGGGCAACGACCTGTTCTTTATCGGCCTGATGTTTATCGTCCTCGGTTCCGGGTTGTTTAAAACCTGTATCTCGGTGATGGTCGGCACTCTGTATAAAAAAGGCGACGCGCGCCGCGACGGCGGTTTCTCGCTGTTCTACATGGGGATCAACATCGGCTCGTTTATCGCGCCTTTGATCTCCGGCTGGCTGATTAAATCCCATGGCTGGCACTGGGGCTTCGGCATCGGGGGGATCGGGATGCTGGTGGCGCTGATCATTTTCCGTGTCTTTGCCGTGCCGTCGATGAAGCGCTATGACGCAGAGGTCGGCCTCGATTCCACCTGGAACAGCCCGGTGGCGAAAAAGAATGGCGTTGGGGCGTGGCTGCTGGCGCTGGCGCTGGGAGTGGCTGTGGTGGTCACGCTCATTAGCCTGGGCACGATCGTGATTAACCCGGTGGCGGTGGCCAGCGTGCTGGTCTATGTGATTGCCGCTTCCGTAGCGCTCTATTTCATCTGGCTGTTCGTCTTCGCCGGCCTGAACCGTAAAGAGCGGGCGCGCCTGCTGGTGTGCTTTATTTTGCTGGTCTCGGCGGCCTTTTTCTGGTCGGCATTTGAACAGAAACCGACCTCATTCAACCTGTTTGCTAACGACTATACCAACCGGATGATCGGCGATTTTGAGATCCCCGCGGTCTGGTTCCAGTCGATTAACGCCTTATTTATCATTCTCCTCGCCCCGGTATTCAGCTGGGCGTGGCCAGCGCTGGCGCGTAAAAACGTTCGTCCGGGCAGCATGACCAAATTCGTCATTGGCATCCTGTGCGCGGCGGCGGGCTTTGGCCTGATGATGCTGGCGGCGCAGAACGTCCTGAACAACGGCGGGGCCGGTGTGTCGCCGCTGTGGCTGGTGGGCAGCATCCTGATGCTGACGCTCGGCGAACTGTGCCTGAGCCCGATTGGTCTGGCGACCATGACCCTGCTGGCGCCGGAGAGAATGCGCGGCCAGATGATGGGGCTGTGGTTCTGCGCCAGCGCGCTGGGTAACCTGGCGGCGGGCCTGATTGGCGGTCACGTGAAGGCCGATCAGCTGTCGCTGCTGCCGGATCTCTTCGCCCGCTGCTCCATCGCGCTGCTGATCTGCGCCGCCGTGCTGGCCGTGCTGATTGTCCCGGTCCGTCGGATGCTGGAGAACAGTCAGTCCAGCGGCGCGCAAAAATCCGTCAGCAACGCCTGACGCGATCCCCAGGCCGGTCCCGCGGGACCGGCTTGTTTTTTGTCCAACCCCCGCCCCGGCAGTGCAAAATCCCCTTTTCTGAATGCGCGATGTCCCATAACGTGAGCGTGTTCTTTGAAATCACGTCGCTTTCCGGTCCATAGTGTAGTCAGGTTTACTATGTGGTTAATATAAGGACACACCTATGCCAGCAGTCATTGATAAAGCATTGGATTTTATTGGTGGTATGAATACGTCTGAGCCAGTACCACAGTCTATGGATGAAAGTACCGCGAAGGGAATTCTCAAATATTTGAAAGAACTGGGCGTGCCAGCCAGCCCGGCCGACGTCGCTGAGCGCGGTCAGCAGCAAGGCTGGAGCGCCGGGTTTACCGACAAAGTGGCGGAGTGGGCTGAACGGGTCGCCGCCGGCGAACGGCTGGTGATTAAGCATCCGGAATTCTTTTCCACCTACATGCGGGAAGAACTGCGCGCCCTGGTGTAATCGCCGCGCATGAACCCCGCGTCTTCTGTTTAATGCCTTCCCCACCGGGGAAGGCATTCTGGCTGATCACAAACCTGTTTATTATTGTGCCCGTATTTCTGCCGGGTGGCGGCTTTCGCCTTACCCGGCCTACGAAAGAGGACAATATCAAACCGCTATGCGGTTGGCCGTAGGCCCGCGCAAGCGCAGCGCCGCCGGGCAATCCCTGAAGACGGTTTAATGCCTTCCCCACCGGGGAAGGCATTTTTGTTACTGGCCGCGGTAGCCGCCGCCCAGGGCTTTGATCAGGGTAATGTCGGTGCTCAACCGCTGGGCCTCAATATCCAGCAGCAACAGCTGCTGGGCAAGGACCGCCCGCCGGGCCTCTTCGGCGGCGTAGCGGCTGAGCAGGCCGCGCTGATAATGGGCGCGAGCGCTGTCGGTGGTGGTCTGCGCCGCGGTGACCTTCAGCTGCTGCAGCGCGCGCTGCTGATTCAGGTCGTTAAGCTGGCTGGAGCTGATGGCGACATCGCGAACCGCGTCCAGCACCGCCTGGTTGTACTGTTTGATCAGTATATTGCTGGCGGTGCGCACCGACTGCAGATTGGCGTTCAGACGACCGCCGTCGAAGATCGGCAGATAGAGCCCAGGCAGCAGGTTGATCTGCTGGAAAGAGGACTTAAACAGATCCCCGACGCTCAGGGCGTTATAACCCCAGAACGCTTTGATATCAAAATGGGGATAAAACGCCGCTTTCGCCGCATCGACCTGGCTCAGGGAGGCGGTCACATACCCGCGCAGCGCCTGCAGGTCCGGGCGGCGGGCCAGCAGCTCGAAAGAGAGCGACGGCGGCAGCGTCTCCTGGAGCGCAGGCAGCGCCACCGGATGGATCGCCGGCATGCTTTGCGCATCGGCGCCGATCAGCGCCCGCAGGGTTTCACGATACTGGGTCAGCGTCCCCTCGGCGCTGATGATCTGCTGGCGGGCGGCGAGCTGCTCGGCCTGGGCGTTGGCCACATCCACGCTGTCTTCCACGCCGCGTTGGGTCCGATGCTCGTGGGCCGCCACCGAGAACTGGGCAATATCTTCCAGGTCCTGCAGCAGCGCGATTTTCTGGAACGTCGCCTGCATGGCGAAATAGAGCTGCGCCACGCTGCTGGCGATGTCGAGCTCAATGCCGGCGGTCTCCGCCAGCCGGGCGTTTTTCTCGCCAATGGCGGCGGCGACCCGGGCGCGATCGGCTCCCCAGAGATCGATATTCAGCTGCGCCCCGACGCCAACGGTGTTCAGCGTATACCAGGGACCGTTCTTATCCACCGGCAGGGAGTAGGAGTAGGGCCAGCTAAAGGATTTGTCGGTGATCCGCAGGCGATTTTGCGCCGCGACGGCGGTGGCCTGCAGGCCCATCGCCGACTGAGCGAGTTCCACCGTGGACTGCGACTGAGAGATGCGCAGCCGGGCGGCCTGCATGGTCGGCGAGTTCTGCAGCGCCCGGTTGATCAGCATATTGAGCTGAGGATCCTTATAGGCCTCCCACCAGCGGGCTGCCGGCCAGTCGCTATTCGCCAGGTGGATCACCTGCGCCAGCTGGGCCTGCTGCGGATTGACGATGGCGACCTGGGCTGGCTCGTCCTGGATCAGCGCGCAGCCGCTGAGCAGCGTCAGCGTCAGGGTAAGGAGAGTGCCGCGCAGCCGCGGGGAGAAAGGAAGGATCATCATGACGTTTTAGCCTGTTGCTCAGTCGCTATCGGTGTCGGGCCCCAGTCGGGAAGGGCGGCCAGCGCGGCGGCCAGCGCCGGGCCAAAGGGGTTAGTCAGGTCGGCGGCCAGCTGCTCGGCAGGCGCTGTCGCCTCCTGTTCGATACGTTCGGCGTAGCGCCGCAGCTGTTCGGCGCAGCGGGTCAGGGTCGGGTCTCCCGGCGCGGCGTTGAGCCGGTACCCTTCGCTGAGGCGGGCGATCTCCTCGGCCCGGGCGAGGGTGGCGCGCATCGGCCAGTCTTTCGCCTGGGGCCAGGGGTGGGCATACGTACCCAGCGGTTCGGCGCGAACCCGATGGATCAGCGCTTCGCTGTCGGTGAAGGCGACAAACAGAGGGGCCAGCGGCACCGCATCGTGCGGGGCGGCGAGGCAGTCCGCCAGCCGGCGATAGAGTCCGGCGAGGCGCGATTTCAGCTGCGGCGCTTCGCTGTCCGGCCAGAGATACAAATGGACAATGGAGGAGACCAGCACCCCAAGCAGGATGCCCAGCACCCGGTCCCGCAGCTCGGTGAGATTTGTCAGCGGACCAAACCAGCTGAGGAAGGCCAGCGCAAAAGTGAAACCAATCTGGATCCCGGCGTAGGCGATACGCTCCGAGCCGGCGGCAATCCAGGCCGCCAGCGCCAGCACCGGCAGGGACATCGCCAGCAGCCCCGACAGCGAGTCGGTCCAGGGCTGGACAAAGACGATTAACAGCAGCGCCAGCAGAGTGGCGAGCAGCGCGCCGCCGATGCGCAGCCACGTCTTCTGCATCGTGGCGCCCAGCCCGGGCTGGGCGACGATCACGCAGCTCAGCATAATGGTGTGCAGCCCCTGCCAGTCGGCAGCGGTATAGAAGACATAGCAGATTAGCGTCGCCAGCAGGGTCTTGAGCGCAAAATGGAGATAAGCCGGGTTGCGCCAGGCGTCCGGCGCCAGCAGAGGCGGTTTTTCCACCTCGCCCTGCGGCAGGGCCACCGGCTCACCCTGGGCCAGCTGCTGCAGAAGGGCAGCCATCTCCTGCAGAACGGCGCGATTGGCGCCGCGGCCGCTGAGCGCCAGGGGGGGAATGGCGCCGTCAAACGGCCCCTCGCTAAGGGCGCTCTTCAGCTGCAGTACCGCCTGCGACAGCAGCAGGCGATCGTCGCTATCGGCCTCGTCCGCTTGCAGCAGCGCCGCCAGCTGGTAGCAGCGCAGGGTGGCGGCCAGCCGCGAGCGCCAGGCCTGCGGATCGGCGGCGATCTCCGGCGTCGCCCGACAGGCCTGGGCGAACAGCGACTGCAGCTGGTTGAATTGCGCGGCGGTCTCGCCGAAGGTCGGTGGCGTTTCTCCGCCCGGGGCGGGGGGGCCCCCGGGGGCGGGCCCCCGACTGCAGCATCTCCGCCAGACGCGCCTTAAACTGGTTGCCGGGAAAGGCCTGCTGAAAACAGGCGTTGACCAGCAGGGTGACAAGGATCGCGGTGTTAATCGCCACCCACAGCCAGAGCAGCAGCCGCACCAGGATCTCGCTCTGGCTGGTCATCGACGGGAAGGTTTGGGCGTAAATCACCGCCAGCGCCACCACGAAAAAGGCCAGTCCCAGCTTGCCCAGCACCCGCATCAGATAGATGGCGCAGAAAAAGAGCGCCACGGAGGCCGCCAGGCGGATCAGCGGGTAGTCATAGGTCCACTTGATGATCAGCAGCACGCCGCCGAGCGCCACGCTGACGGTGACAAAAAAGACCACGCTGACTAACTTAATCATCAACACGTTAGGCTGGCTGACGTAGAACACGACGATCAGCGCGACGGCCAGGAAGGGGATCTGCAGGGTCATGAACAGGGTGATGAGCACCGCACAGCTCAGCGTCAGGCGCAGCGTGTAGCTGGCGCGTCCCGGCGCGTCGCGCAGTTCCTGGCGTAAAAAATGGGCGAGAGGAAACATTGCGTCGCCCGGCTACGGCTGCAGCACGGCGCTGGCCGAGGCGCCCATGCGGAACAGAGCCGGATCGGGATCGCTGACGGCGATTTTCACCGGGAAGCGCTGCGAGACGTGGACCCAGTTAATGCTTTTCTGGATCAGCGGCAGGCCTTCGATGACGCTCCCGCCTTCGGGCAGGACCCCGGAGCCGACCGAATCGACCACCCCGTTAAAGGTCCGGTTGTGGTTGGTCATCACGGTGATCCGCGCCGCCACGCCGGGGCGCACGTTGTTCAGATCGGTCTCGCGGAAGTTCGCGATCACATACCAGCGGTCGTCATCCAGCAGGGTGAAGACCGGCTTCAGCGCCGAGGCGTACTGGCCGACGGTGGTTTTCAGCGCCACTACCACGCCGTTGAACGGCGCGCGCACTTCGGTAAATTCCAGATGCAGTTCGGCGAGGGCGATTTGCGCCAGGATCCCGGCGCGTTGCGCCACCATGGCATCCACGCCGGTCACGGCCGCCGAGGCCTGTCTGGCCTGCAGCAGCGTGGCTTCCAGCTCCGCCCGGGCCGCTTTCTCGGCGGTGCGCGCCTGATCGAGATCTTCCTGCGAGGCAAACCCCTGCGGCACCAGCGGTTCAAGGCGGATGCGCGTGGAGGTGGTCTGCTTGACCAGCGCTCTGGCGCGCTCGACGGCGGCCGCTACCGACTGGGCGTTATACTCCTGCGCTTTGATGGTGCGCTGGGTCAGCATAATCTGCGCGTCGAGGGTCGTCAGCCGGGCTTTCGCGTCATCGAGCATCGCCTGATAGGGACGGGGGTCGATGCGGAACAGCAGATCGCCTTTTTTCACCCGCTGGTTATCGCGGATGGGCATCTCCACGATGCGTCCGCTGACCTCGGGCACCACATCGATGGTATCGGCATAGACATAGGCGTCATTGGTCTCCGGCGACGTTTGCAACTGCCAGATAACCAGGATCAGCGCCAGGATGGCGGCGAGGACCAGCGCCAGCAGAGGCCATTTCTTGCGTAACAGGGGAGTGCGGGAAGTAGTCATAAGCGATCAGTGAACAAAAAACAGAAACCACAGCAGCGTGGCGAACAGGAACATCAGCGCGACATAGCTGAAGACCAGGGGAGAAAAGCGCGGCTGCCAGCCGTTACGGGTAATCAGGATATGGCAGGGGATGAGTAAAAACGCGCCGCCCAACAAGCAGAAAAACCAGCCGGGGAACGCGGCGCCCAATACCGGGATCGCTGGTGAGAGTGAGCAGCCGGTGAGCGGCAAGACGAGCAGTAGCCGCGCCGGGCGGGCTATGGTGGCAATATGATTCAATGGAACATCCCTGAGTGCTCTTACCAGTGTGTCATGAGTGTAATCGCCTCGTTGCGGGAATGAAAGTCAACCGTTCGTTGACTGCGGGATCCGTGCGCGCCGGAAGAGCGGGAGGATGCGCCAAATCCCTCTCCTGACGCCCATTACCGACTTGCGCATAGTCAGCCGTCACGGGGAGGACTATGCTTAGCCTGAAAGTCATAAAACAAGACCGAGGCAATGTCATGGATAAGGAATTACTGGAAGCCGGCTACCGGGCCTACACCGGGGAGAAAATCGACGTCTACTTTAATACGGCGATCTGTCAGCATTCCGGGAACTGCGTGCGCGGCAGCGCGAAGCTGTTCAATCTCAAGCGTAAGCCGTGGATCATCCCGGATGAAGTGGATGTCGCGACGGTGGTGAAGGTGATCGATACCTGCCCGAGCGGCGCCCTGCAATATCGTCATAAATAAGCGAGGAGAAGATGGAAATACTGGAAGGGCACAACAAATTTTATGTTAACGACGCGCAGGGTAACCAGGTCGCGGAGATTGTTTTTGTTCCCACCGGCGAACACCTCAGCATTAT
This sequence comes from Klebsiella sp. JB_Kp004, assembly GCF_040065795.1. Classification (NCBI taxonomy): domain Bacteria; kingdom Pseudomonadati; phylum Pseudomonadota; class Gammaproteobacteria; order Enterobacterales; family Enterobacteriaceae; genus Klebsiella; species Klebsiella sp. JB_Kp004. The sequence continues at coordinate 103,541 of NZ_JBEAKW010000043.1, forward strand.
CGAACATACCGATGTCGATCCCAGCCTGAAAGGCCAGGGCGTGGGGAAACAGCTGGTGGCGAAGGTGGTGGAAAAAATGCGCCAGGAGCAGCGGAAGATTATTCCACTCTGCCCGTTTGCCAAACATGAATTCGATAACACCCGCGAATACGACGATATTCGCGCCTGACGTACCGGCACCGGTGTAAACCGGTGCGCTTTTCACTCGCCAGCGCATCCGCGCCATTAGTCACTCATCGCTTCCTCCCATGCCTGTTCAAACGCCGACCGTGAGTTTGCTGATGAACGAGGCGGCTACCTGTGCGGAAAGCGAGGGGCCATATGCGGGTGATATTCCACCCGCTTTTTTACCCCCGCCAGCCGCTTCGCCGCGTTCAGCAACCGCTGGTTCAACCCCCGGGCGGCCAGCGAGCAGGAAGAGAGGATGTCATCGGTCATCATTGATAGACAAAGGTAATGCCGATGATCGACTGCACATTACCGGCGGTGACCTGGCCTGTGGTCCGGGCGTAGGTCGCCGTCAGGCCGAGATTGACCGGCGAGGTTCCGACGGTGCCCAGCGAGACCGTGCTGTTCGCCGGCACGGCGCTGCCGTTGCGGGTAAGCTGGACGCCTATCCCCTGCGCCGGCGAGGCGGAGGCGGTGTTCGTGAAGATCGCGTGGGCGCTGTCCGCGGTGGCGCCGGAGAGGTAATACCCCAGCTGCTGGCTCTGCGCGCAGTGCACCGTGAGCGGCACGGCCATGGAGCCCGGGTAGTCGGGGAGGGTGACGGTGACATCGCGGGCAGAGACATCGCAGCCGCCGGTGGGGACCACCACGTCGTTATTGGCGTAGATGTTCCAGATGAACTGGAAGGAGTCGCTATTGTAGTTGTTGGTCTGATGCAGGATCAGCACCGCGATCAACGATCCTGCGGTGATCGCCACCCCGCCGGCGGTGCTGACCGGCGTCAGATACAGGACGGCGGGCCAGGGCTTATCGGTCCGTGAATCGTAAATCACCCGCGCCGTTTCCGTGGTGGTCGGGAAGGGGTAAGAGGTGCCGTTATATTTCACGGTGCCAGAGAAACTCGACAGCACGCCGCCATAGGCGGATCCGCGCTGCAGGGTCACGTAGTCAGTGATCGTTTCCGGATAGTCGTTATGGCAAAAAATCTGCGTGGAGAGGTCGACCACCAGGTTTTGCCCGACGTTGACCGCCGGGGTCAGGTTAACGTAGACGTTGGCTGAGCCGCCGCCGATGGGGATCGTCGCGCCGGTGGCCGTTTTGCAGGCGAAGGACCAGGCGTTTATCGACCAGCCCAGCAGCAGCAGGGTGGTGAACAGGGGAATAATTTTTTTCATCATGATGCTCTCCTGGCTCAGGCGTAGGTATAGGTGACGTTAATCACCGCCTGAATGGTGCCTTGCGTGGCGCCGCCGTTGACCGACAGGGCCCTGACCTGCAGCGGGAAGCGGGCGGACTGGCTGGCCTCATCCACCTGTACCGACTGGCTGCTGCCGTTGTTCAGCGTGGCGCCGTCCTCGCTCTGCAGTTCGAGCTGAATATTGCCTGCCGTCCCCTGGTTTTTGTAATAGCCGGTGCTGTCCGCGGTCCCGCTGAAGGTGGCCTTCACCCGTGAGGTACCGACGGGGCAGTTGCTGAGATCCAGCGCCACGCTGTGCCAGGCCGATGCCGAGCCCGCGCCGATCAGGCTGAAGGTGTAAAGATCGCCCAGCTCGACGGTGGCATTGACGGTGGAGACCGTGCAGGGTCTGGCCACCACCTTCCCGTTGACGGTGAGGGTGACATCGGCCGCCCGCAGGTAAGGGCTCGCGGTTAACAGGCCGGCCAGCAGCCAGCCCACGTGGGTCCATTTCATTGCAGCCTCCGCTTACTGAAATTCCAGGGTGAATGTCGCTGTCGCATTGACATGCCCGGCGGTGACGGGCACCTGGGTGGCCATCAGACGGGCGTAAAAGTTCAGGATGTTGGTCTGGCCCGGCGTCAGCGTGGTCCAGGCGATGGCTGACGACGGGGCATTGACGGGCAGCCGGGACTGCTGCTGGTCGAGAATCTCCACCCCCATTCCCGCCGCCGCCGAGGCGCCGGCGTCGAGTTTTAACAGGCTGGTATTGACGCTGTCCGCCACGCCGGTGAAGCCGACCTTCACCGCGGTGACGGAAGTGCCGCAGGGCGACAGCACGATACGGAACGGCACCGGCGGGGTCGTCGCCCCGACGGCGTAAAACTGTTTCGCGGCGTTGTCCTGCAAATCGACGGTGAACTCCTTCGACTCTCCGGCCACCGCGCAGGCGTTGTCGCGCACATAGCCGCTGATGGCGATCGTGCTGTCGGCAGCGAAGGCCAGCGGCGCGGCCAGCGTGAGCAGGGCGCCCAGCAGATACTGCGGTGTTCTCATCTTCATCTCCTTAGCGACACGCGACGGACAGCTGGCTGAGCGTCTGCTGCCGGCTCTCCGGCGGCAGACGATAATCGGCCACGCACTGGGCGTCGGGGCCATCGCCCCATTTCACCCGCACCTTACCCGCCAGCGGCATCCCGCTGAGGTAGACCTGACCGTTATCCGCGACGATGCTGCCGCTCTGGTTGCTGTCGCTGGTGGCGAGGGCACCAAACGGCACCGGTTTGCCGCGATGGGTCAGCGTCATCAGGATCTTCATCCCCACCTGGGCGTTAAAGCTGGCGCGGACGATCGCCCCATGGGTAGGCACCACGCTGACCACCGCATCGTCAAGGTCTACATTGTCCGCCAGGGTGTTGGTGTCCAGCGCGACCCGGTTTTCGCGATACTCGGTGGCATACGGCAGGACGGCATATCCGCGCCAGTCGGTGCGAACCCCGGTCTGGTTTTCCACCTTCACGCCGCCGGCGCCGGGGGCTTTCACCAGCACCACGGTATCGTTCAGCGGCTGGCTCAAGGTGATGCCGTTGGCGTGCGCCAGCACGCCGCCGCTGACCCCGTAGTAAAGCTGTTTAAAGCCATCGCTGCGGCTGTAGCCGACGTTGGCGTTGCCGTAGCCGCCGCGGTAGTTGAGCGCGGTATAGCCGGTACTCCCGCTGTCGCCGTTGCCGCCGCCGGCATAGCCGGTTTGCACGCTATAGCTGAGGTTGTTGTCTTCCAGCAGGGTGCCGTACAGGCCCGCCAGATTGGTCATGCGGCCATTGAGATCGTGCGACAGGCTGTAGCTGGCGCTGGCGTGCCGCCAGACCGAACGGCTATCGGAACGCAGCCAGTGGCTGAAGGGGATATTGACGTTAACCGCCAGCATCAGATCGCGTCCCTGCTGCCAGGCGTTTTTCGTCAGGCTGTAGCTTAGCGACCAGTTGATATCGTCTACGGCGGCGTTGAGGCCGGCCTGCAGTTGCTCATCGGCATCGTCGGTGCCCCAGTAAGTCTGGTGGCTGCCGCTCAGATAGAGGGTGGCGGTACGCCCCAGCTGTTGGGTCACGCTCAGCTGCACCTTGCCGCGTTTGCTGTAAGCCAGATTGTAGTAGTCGGTAAATTTGGGTTTCACCTGGATAACCCCGTCCTGAGTTTCCACGCTGTAGCCGCTCATCCGGCGGTAGGTGGTATCGGCAAAGTTATAGTAGCCGCGGGTGGAGTAGCGGTAGCCCACCAGCTGCAGGTTGGTGCCGGTCTCATCCAGTGACTTGTTATAGAGAAAACGCACCGACTGTCCCTGATGCTCGCTGTCGTCAGGCAGGGTGGCGTTGGCCTGGGTGATATCCAGCGACAAGGCGCCGAAATAGCCCATGTTTTTCCCCACCCCGAGGTTAAAGGCGCGATAGCGGTCCGCCAGCTGGGCGCCGCCGTACAGGGTCCAGCCGGCCGGCAGGCCATGCATGGCCGTGCTCTGGAAAAAATCGGGCGTTTCCTGCTGGCTGTTGCCGCTGCGGTACTCCCCGGCGGAGAGGGTGAAGCGGGTATGGCCTTCGCGCTGCAGCACCGGCACCGTTGACCAGGGCACGCTGAAGACCTGGCGGGTGCCATCCGCTTCTTTAATGGTGACCTGCAGATCGCCGCCGTTGCCCGCGGCGTAGAGATCGTCGATGGTAAACGGCCCCGGCGGCACCGTGCTCTGGTAGATTTCGTAGCCGTTTTGTTTGACTGACACCTGCGCGGTGCCGCGGGCGATCCCGTGGATCACCGGCGCGAAGCCTTTCTGGCTGTCCGGCAGCATATTGTCATCGGAGGCCAGCTGCGCGCCGCGGAAGTTGATCCCGTCGAAGACATCGCCGTTGGTGTAGCTATCCCCGAGGGTAAGCCGCGACCGCAGGGGAATGATGTCCCGCTCAAGCCAGCTGTTGACGTGCTGCCAGCGGTTCTCATTGGATGAGGCGCTGCCGCCGCTGCTGTAACTCCAGGTGCTGTTATCGCGCAGGCGCCAGGCGCCGAGGTTCAGCCCGCTCTGCAGATTCAGATAGGCGTAACGGCTGTTCCCCCCGGTGGCGTTATGAACGTTATTGCCGGTGAAGTTATAGTTAATCAGCCCGGCGGTGATGCCGTTATCCCATAGCTCCGGCGGAATATAGCCGCGGGCGTGGCTGCCCATAAACGCCTGGGGTACGGTGAGATACAGGCGCTGCTGGCCGACATCGAAGCGGGTGGTGGCTTCGCTGATGAGCGTCGTTAGCGGCACGCAGGCCTTACTGTCCAGGGCCGCCATGCCCGTCACCCGTCCGGTATCCACCCCCATGCTCGCCAGCTGGCCGCGGGTCAGGCAGGGCGACAGGCCATGGCCCTGCGCATCGGCCTGGAAAGTAACGTCCCGGGTAGTCATATAGCCGTTATTGAGATAAATATCGACGCGATAGGTGCCCGGCGGGACCTCCTGGCCTTTTTCAAATCCCGACAGGTCTGCCACCGCCGCCGGATCGTCAGCTAAAAAGCGGGGGTTAAAATAGAGGTCCGCCTGCGCGGCAAACGGCTGCGAGCAGAGCCACAGCGTCAGCGCCGGTGTAATCAGGCGCCGGGCGCTTCGGCGACCCCCATGGCCCAGTCCATATTTTCGATGTGACATAATCCCTCCGGTCCGACGTTGCCCGGCAGTCAGTGCTTCTGGTCATGCGCAGCGTGGCCCGCGCGGCGGGGCACACCAGAGTTAACGCAGTACGCCATTCATTTTCGGCGTCAGCGCGCCGTAATCGTTAATGGTGCGATAGGTGATGGTGCCGCCGGCATCCGCGGGCAGCTTGACGCTGGTTTTGCCCATCGGCGGCACCAGGGCGTTTTCCAGAATGCGCGTTCCGGCGTTCAGTTCGGTCACCGTCAGGTAATAGGGGGTGGGATTCGTCAGCGTTAGCGACGATCCGTTGCGGCTAAAGGTCAGCTTGTCCGGCGCCTGATCCGGGGGCAGGGCCAGTTTTGCCGGTCGGTAGTAGAGCTTGATGCGGCTGATAATCGCCAGCTGGAGGGTGTTGTCGCTGAGCTTCGATTTATCCATTGAAGGAATGGCCTTCACGTTCATCCAGAACAGGCTTTCCCGATCCTGCGGCAGCTGGTTATTGGTCGCGTCGATAATGCGCAGGGTGTTCTCTTTTTTGCCCTGCATGGCAAACAGGGGGGGAGTGATAACAAACCGGCCGTCTCGCTGCCCATCGGCATTTTCCACCCATGACTGAATAAGCCAGGTGCTGTTGTCGTCGTTATTGGTGACCGCCAGCTGGACCTGTTTCTGACCCGCCGGGTAGATGACCCGGGTCGCGCCCAGCGCGACGCCCGCGTGCGCGCTGGCGCTCAACGCGCCGGCGGCGAAAAGCATACATCCCGTCAGTATGCCGCGTATCGTCGTTGCCGTTTTTCTCACATTATCTCCTTGTCTGCTCACGGTGTTGTCCTGCTGGTCTGCGGGTTGATTACTGATAGGTTAATGAGAACCAGGCCTGGGCGTTGGCCGCGCCGCCGATGACCTGGCGTCCGGTCGCCCGATATTTGGCGACGAAATTTAGCGTCGTCGGTCCGCGGTAGAGCGGCACCCAGCGATCCGGCGGACGATTGAGAGGCAGCTGCTGGCCGTGACTGTCGAACAGCGCGATGCCGATCCCGCTGGCGATCCCCGGGCCTTCACCCACCGACAGCACGTCGGGGTTTTTGCCGTCAGCCACGCCGTGAAATGCCACCCCGACATGCTGGCTGACCGCCGTACTGCAATCCTGTAAATGAATCGCGAAAGGGATCGGGTTGCTGTCTTCGCCCACGTCGTGAAACCGGTTACTGCTGATCTGTCCCAGATTGACCGTCATCTGCCGATCGCCGGCTTCAACGCGGCAGGAACTGGCCATGATCAAGCCCTGAAAGCGCATGCTCCCTCCCGGCAGCGTGACGTTCCACTGATTACCGGCCAGCGCCAGCGGAGGCAGCAGCAGTAGCAGACCCGATTTCATTCCCTGCATCGTTTCACCCCGGTTGCAAAATTAAGCGCGGGCCCTCCTGGCCCGGATGGCTTCCTTGCCTGATGGTTGCCTTACTCGTACTGCACTTTGAAGGTGGCGTCCGCGTTCGCGATACCGGCGGTCGCGGCGCCAGTGGCGTAGTAACGCGCCTGGAACGGAATGATGTTGGTGCCGTCATTCAGGGTGGTGGCTGCGCTGAAGGTGGCGCCGTCCAGCGCCAGCGGCGTGCCGGTGTTGTCGAGGATCTGCACGCCGACGTTGGTCGCGCTGCCGGCGGCAGAGTTTTGCAGCGCCAGAACGGTGGTATTGCTGCTGTCGATAGCCGTACCGGCGAAGGCGACGGACGCTTTGGTTGCTACCGTGGTGTCGCAATCATCCAGCTGAATGTTGAAACCGACGGACGAACTGGTGCTCCCCGCCGTGGCCAGCTTCGCGGAACGCACCTGGCCCAACTGGACGGTTTGATCGATAGAGCCGGCATCCACCGCACAGGCCGCGTTAACGACTTCCCCTTTAAAATGGACGGTCCCGCCGTTAACCGTGGTGGTATCGGCCAGGGCCGCCGCGGAGCTCAGAGACAGGGCTGACACAACAATCATTGCCAGTGTTTTGATTTTCATACTGTTTTCCTTTGAACGATGTCGAAATAACGAACCGGATTGGCAGCCGTTGTGCCTTCCAGGCATTTCAGATTTCAGCCGAGTGGTCCGGCTGCCGGCTCTGCACAGTTTTCGCCCAACCGATGAGACAATTGGGGCCATTTTGACTCGTTGAGATAAATGATCTGATTTTCGTTTAATTACGCTTGTTTTATGGTGTTAAGTTCTGATAAATGTTGTTTATATGGATATTTCATCTGTGGTTGTTGGCGGAGTGCGAAAGGAAGAGCGATGCCGCTGGCGAAGGCGCGTCGATGCCCCGGGAGGTTAGGGTGAGAAAAGTGCGTAATTGATGTTTTAAAAATGATTTAAAATCAGATGATTATGAATTTTTTTGCAGAAATATGGCGTGGTGAGTTGCAAAATATGTCAAAACATTTTTATGATATAAACAGTTTGGCCCCAATTGACCTGTTCACGGTTTATTTTTTTAATCAAATTCAATCGGTTGTATCAATTCCCGCTTCTGCATTGCTTTCTCCAATAAGATTATTTCTTTCCCATATTCCGGCAAAACGCGCCGCATTGCTGGCGGTGTAGCGTACCGTGTGTCGAATATTACGATGACCGAGATAATCCTGGATCAAACGGGTATCTGTCCCTCTTTCCGCCAGTTCGTAGCCGCAGGCGTGACGCAGCATATGGGGGTGGGTCTGCGTTACGGTACCTGCCTTTTCCCCGGCGGCGCGAATAATACGATATGCCTGCTGGCGTGAGAGCGGGGTACCGCGACGGGAGATAAACAGCGCGTCGGTTTTGGCCGCCGCTTTCCAGCCGGCGCGGACCTGACTCCAGCGCTCAATGGCCTCACGTTCATCAAAGCGCAGCGGGTGAATAGTCGAAAAACCGTTCTTCAACCGCCGCACATTGACCCGGCCTTCCCGTAGATCCAGATCGTGATAGTGCAGATCCAGCAGTTCGCTGATGCGCATCCCGTGGCGAAAGGCGAGCAGGATGAGGCAGTAGTCCCGCTCGCCGGTGGCGCCCTGACGCGCGGCCTGCATCATAGCCTGAACTTCTTTGGCGGTAAGAAAACGACGTCGGTTCACAATAGTTGCTCCTGAAAAAGATGTGAGGGGTCGTCATGGCGAAACCATACGCCATGACGGAAAAGATCCGTAATGCGAGAACGGTACAAGGTGAAGGCGATTAACCACGCATAGATAGCATATTATATTTACAGCCAGTCAAAATATCGCCTGGCGATAATTCTTAATTTTAGAGATTTTAAGCAAGGCCACAATAGATCTGCTCGGGTTTCATAGCATGTGCATAAAATAAAAGGTTTTTTTCAAACGATAGATTTTAAAAATAGCGGGATGGATTTTAGCCAACAATAAATAGTCACGGCAAAACCGGAATTTATGCAGGGTTAATTGAACGAGGTGACCGCAGGATTAAATAAGAACTTGCGGGAACAGTAATCATAATTAACCGAGGGTTAATTTATTGATATTTAATTTCCCCGCAACGCGGTACAACGCCATCCGTGGCGTCAGGCTTACTGAAGCAGCGACAGGCGCTGTTTGTCGCGCGTATTGTCCCAGATACCATAGAAGCGTCCCGCGTTGCTGGCGGTATACCAGACGGTATGGCGAATATTGCGGTGTCCGAGATAGTCCTGGATCAGGCGGGTATCGATACCCATATTGGCCAACGCAAAGCCACACGAGTGACGCAGCATGTGCGGGTGGATCTCCAGCGGCAATCCCGCCTGGTCGCCAGAAGAGGCGATAATCTGATAGAACTGCTGGCGGGAAAGGGGATTGCCTTTGCGGGAGAGAAACAGCCACTCGCTGGCGGCCTGCGGCCAGGTGTTGCGAATGGCCAGCCAGCGCTTTAGGGCGTGGATCTCTTTATTCAGCAAAGGGTGGGTGGTCGAGAACCCCTTTTTTAGCCGATGGATATAAACGCAGCGGGAAGCAAGGTCGATATCGGATATTCGCAGGCGACAGATCTCGCTGGCGCGCAGACCATGGATGAAGCACAGCAGCGTCAGGCAATAATTACGTGCGGCGTAGGGACCGCTATCGGCGGCTTTTAGTAGCGACTCGATTTCATTCTGAGTCAGGAAGTTCCTTTTTTTAATATCGGCGTTATTCGTCATGGTGTTCCCTTTTATGGCAGGCAAATATTACGCTTTCCAGGCCTGCGTCAGGTCATTGTTAAATGCGACTGCCTTTTTATTTTTAAACAGCGTGCTGATAACGTTTTTATTTGCTACGGGTGCACGCAGTATCATGGGCTATCGCCATCCCCTGCGATAAGACGCCGCATGCTGAAGGGTAAAGAAAGGGTTAGCTGGTTGAACTGGCGAATCTTTCCTGGAGGTTTCCACGTCCTGTACATCCCTGATCCTCTTGATGATGCCCACATGATGATGAAGGCACTGGCTTCCGGCCACGGCAAGGCGGCCATCAATGCCGTCATGATTTATTTCCCGGCTGTCGGGGCGGCACGGCGTCAGCCAGCCGGCCGCCCGTATCTCAGCGACGGGAATGGCATGAGTAATTTCTCAGACAGAATACAACCTTGAACCGTCTGGATAGCATTCACTGCAAAACTACAACAGTGATTAAACCATAATGCAAAAAGCCTGGGGATAATAGCCATTGTCTCTGTAAGGGCACTTTACGTCTTATTTAAAGGGTTGAGCTTAATCTTAATAGTGTAGGGGTAGCAGCGGGCGGTAATCGGCGGTAGCGGTGATATCAGGCTGTGGGTATTAGTAGCCATGGACTGCGGACCGGTTGCGGGTAATATTCTGCAGCAAGCTAAGAATAAAGAGCAGGCAGGGCTGGACGCGACGGTCCGGCGTCACAGGCGGAGTGAAAGGCTCCGGTGGCAGAAGACCTCGATCTGTCATTCGCCGGAGCAGGCTGACTTACCATTTTTCTTCGCGGGCTTCCTGACGACCTTCGCGGCGGTTTTCCCGCTTATCGTGACGGCAGCTGGCGTTGCTTTGATTGTTGTTGCTGACGCACTCTTGCTTGGTTTCACGGCCCTGCTCGCGGCTATCCTGGCGGATATCGCGGGCGTCCTGGCGCTGGTCGCTGCGCCAGGTCGCCTGCGCCGAAAGCGAGGGCGTCAGCAGCGCGACGCACGCCAGGGCGAGTAAGCATCTTTTCATCGGAGTGGTCCTGTTAATGCATATATTAAATAAATAGCAGTTAATGAATATTCGTGCCTGATGCGCAGGATGATAAAGTACATAAAGAGCCGGGATAGCGATAACTGATTTATTTTTATCTGTTTTTAGGCGTGTAACGACTGCTCTTATATGTTATTCAGGGGGCCAGCATTAAAAACAAACGTCTGTGGTATGCTGAAGAGAGTAAAGTGCTTTGTGCAAAGATAGGGCAGAGGGTAGGTACAGGAGCCCGCTGATGCTGATAATGCGGAGCCTTGTGACCTCGAGCATTGACGAGAAAAACGCCGATAAATCATCCATCCTTGAAAACAGGCACTATTGTTCGCCGGGTATGAGATTGTCGTCCGGTGGTTCATCTCTTTTCACCATGGCATAACGATGATGATTCCGATTGCGCAACGCGACTGGCGCCTGCTGGTCGCCGGGAGCGGCGGCCTTCTTCTGCTGGCCGCCGGCGTCACCTTGCACAGCCACTGGAGCGACTTTCTCCAGTGGTGCCTCGCAACGCAAATTACCCTGCATCGCTATCTGGTGATGTACCTTTTGCTGTTGAACAACCATCAGTACAGCGGTGGCGTCTGGCTGCTGGTGGGCGCATTTCTTTACGGCGTGCTGCACGCTATCGGACCGGGCCACGGTAAGTTTATCGTCACCACTTACCTGAGCACCAACCAGGAGAGCCTGACCGCGGCGCGGGTGGTGCCTTTTCTCGGCAGCCTGCTGCAGGGCGTGAGCGCCATCCTGTTTGTCTATATTCTCGCGGTGGGGCTGAATCTGGCCGCCGGCGATCTCAGCGCCAGCCGCTGGTACGTCGAGAAGATCAGCGCCCTGACCATCGCCGCCTTTGGGGTTTACGTTATCTGTCGCGCGCTGCAAAGCCTGCGGCCGGGTATAACAAGGATACGCGCCCTGAGGTCGGCGCATCAGCATGATGCCGCGTGCGGCTGCGGGCACCACGGCGTGGGGCAGGACCTGCAGGGCGCCGACTGGAAGACACGCCTGGGCGTGGTGCTGGCTATCGGCGCCCGGCCCTGCAGCGGAGCGATTATGATCCTGCTGTTCGCCAACGCGCTGGGGATCGTCAGCTGGGGCATCGCCGCGGTGATGACCATGGCGCTGGGCACCGCGCTCTCGATCCTCGGTCTGTCGCTGGCGGTGCACTATGCCCGTCACCGTACCGTCAACCGGCTGACGGCGACCAGCCGTCCGCGGCCCTGGCTGGTGCCGCTGGTGAAGATCCTCGGCGGGCTGGCGCTGATCCTCTTTGCCGCCGGGTTGTTTTTCACCGTGGTGCCGATCAGCGCTAACGGCGACTTTATCGCCGCGGGCTGTTAACGGCTTTCCAGCAGACGCATCAATACCCGCAGCGCCTGATCCAGCTGCTGGCGCTCGCCATCGCTGAGCCCCGCCAGCAGCTGCCGTTCATTATCGACATGGGTCTCCACCGCCTCATCGATGCGCTCACGTCCGGCGGGCGTCAGGGCGACCAGCATACTGCGGGCGTCTTCCGGATTGGGCAGGCGGGTAATAAACCCGCGTTTTTCCAGCGCCTTCAGGCGATGAGTCATGGTGCCGGAGGTGATCATCAGCGTGGAGAAGAGCTGGGTCGGCGAAAGAATGAACGGCGCCCCGGCGCGGCGCAGCGTCGCCAGCATGTCAAACTCCCAGCGCACCAGTTCGTGGCGCGTAAAAGCCACTTCCACCTGCGGCTCCAGCAGCATGGCGCACCGTTTCAGACGGCCAATCGGCCCCATTGGGCTGCAGTCGAGGTCCGGCCGCTCCCGTTGCCACTGGGCGAGAATCCGATCAACGGCGTCGATCGGCAGTGATTTGTCCATGAGTGCTCACTTGTCTTGATATCAAGATAATTGCGGGTACATACTTGAGGCACCAATTTAACTTGAAGTGAAGATAAAATCATGGCTTTTCTCTCGCGTAGTCTGATGCTCGACCTGCTGCTCACGGCGCTGGCGCCCGCTATCTGGGGGACGACCTACATCGTCACCTCCCAGTTTCTTCCTCCTGACCGGCCGTTTATTGCCGCACTGCTGAGGGTGTTGCCGGCAGGTATCGCCCTGCTGATCTGGAGCCGCCGCTTTCCGCAGCGCGGCGAATGGCTAAAGCTTATCGTTACCGGCATCTTAAATATTGGCGCGTTTCAGGCGCTGTTGTTTATCGCCGCCTATCGCTTACCCGGCGGGCTGGCGGCAGTGATTGGCGCGATCCAGCCGCTGCTGGTGATGCTTCTCGCCTGGTGCGTAGACCGGCAGCGCTCGCCCTGGCTGGCGGTATTCTCAGCCCTTGCCGGCATACTCGGTATGGCCATGCTGCTGCTGTCGCCGCGCACCGTCCTCGACCCGCTGGGCATCGGCGCGGCGTTTCTCGGGGCGATCAGTATGGCGCTGGGCACCTGGCTCTCCCGCCGCTGGGCGCTCTCCCTGCCGATCGTCGCGTTAACCGGCTGGCAGCTGGCGATCGGCGGGGTGGTGCTGGCGCCAGTGGCGCTGATCGTTGACCCCCCTTTGCATCAGGTGACTGCGCTGCAGGCGGCCGGCTATCTGTGGCTGTGCGTGGCGGGCGCCATGCTGGCCTATGGCCTGTGGTTCCGGGGGATTGGCCGCCTCTCGCCGGTGGCGGTATCGGCAATGAGCCTGCTGAGCCCGGTGACCGCCGTGGTGCTGGGGTGGATTTTCCTTGGACAAACGATCCAGGGGATGGCGCTGGTCGGGCTGATCGTGGTACTGGCGAGCGTATTGTCTATTCAGCGCGCGCTGGCGCGCCAGGCGGCGGGGGCAAAAACGAAAAAAGCCCCATAACGGGGCTCGACATTGCTGTGTGCGGGGTAGGCGGCGGGAGCCAGACCAGCCGCCCGCAGGCGGCCTGTCCGGCAGCTCCCTCTGCAACCATTCGCTTATTTAGAGAGCTCGGCGGTCATATGGACCTGGTTGCCGGTGTACGCTTCGGTGATGTGGTAGGAAGCGCCTTGTTCTTTCGCAATGGTCGCGATTTTCGCTTCTGCGCTGTCCAGGGTATCTGCTGTTACGCTCACCGGATGAGCGAAGCTAGCGAAAGAGACCAGGGAGAGCATACCGGCAGCGGCGAGTAATTTTACGTTTTTCATGGTGTTTGTCCTTTTAACTTTTATGGTGGAAAGCGTGTTTGCTTTCGATGGACTTATAATAAGCCTGCTAACTATAACGCGCGTGGCAAAAAGTGCGATTTAGATCACATTTTTATGGCGGTTTGATGATGGGGAAATGAACCTTTCTCTATTTTTTAATTTAAAAACAACGCATTATAGATTTATTTCTGCAGGGGATATCACGCGGACTGCCTGTGCTCAGAGTGTGGAATGCGCCTCATTTACGCGGTTACCATTCATTGTGTGAATTGTTTGGGCGGTTTTTAACCGCCGTCATGGCGGATTCGGACGATTCGCAATAGCCCTCTGGCGGCCATTTCGGCATGCTGAGGCGGCCCTTTCTCTCGCGCCCTGGCGCCAGGCTTTCCGTGCTGTAAACAACCACCACCCCGTTTTCACCTATCAATAATTATTTATTAATAGCCATTAGGTATATGTTATATAACTTAATGAAACGTGAACAAATGTATATTTGTCGGCGAATAAATAGCATTCTTTGACGCCGATAGCACCAGCGAACTTATATTTTTTGGTTCGTTACCTGACGCCTTAAATATTGCGGCTCCCGGTCAGTCGAAGATTCTATTAGCAGTGGCATAAATCAGCATCGCCTGATGTTTCTGGTTCTATGCGAATTCACAGTGTGCTCATTGATTCGTAATTCACTCTGACAAGGAAATGGCAATGAAAAAGGTTCTTCTCTCTGCAGCAATGGCAACCGCGTTTTTTGGCATGACTGCTGCCCATGCAGCTGATACCAATGTTGGCGGCGGCCAGGTTAATTTCTTCGGTAAAGTTACCGATGTATCCTGTACTGTTTCTGTTAACGGCCAGGGCAGCGATGCGAACGTTTACCTGTCTCCGGTAACCCTGACTGAAGTTAAAGCGGCAGCAGCGGATACTTACCTGAAACCGAAATCTTTCACCATTGACGTCTCTAACTGCCAGGCGGCTGACGGCACCAAACAGGATGACGTAAGCAAACTGGGCGTAAACTGGACCGGCGGTAACCTGCTGGCTGGCGCAACCAGCAAACAACAGGGCTACCTGGCGAACACCGAAGCTTCCGGTGCTCAGAACATCCAGCTGGTGCTGTCTACTGACAACGCTACCGCGCTGACCAACAAAATCATCCCGGGTGACAGCACTCAGCCGAAAGCGAAAGGCGATGCTTCCGCTGTAGCCGATGGCGCGCGTTTCACCTACTACGTAGGCTACGCCACCAGCGCGCCGACCACTGTGACCACCGGTGTGGTAAACAGCTACGCGACTTACGAAATTACTTACCAGTAATTCCGTCAGAAAATAAAACTGCCCCGCGATGGGGCAGTTAATAACAATAATAAAGCGGCAATGTCCGCCGCTTGTATTTTTATTCTGAGGTCAGCATGAAGCGTATTGCCCTTTTTTTCTGTTTCATTTTTAGTTTTGCGGCCCATGCCAACAATATTATTGTTAACGGTACCCGCTTTATTTATCCAGGAAATGAAAAAGAAATAACGGTACAGCTTTCAAATAACGCCGACCGTCCGGCGCTGGCGCAGGCCTGGCTGGATAACGGCGATGCCGATGCCACACCGGATACCATTACCACCCCGTTTATTATCACCCCGCCGATTTCGCGCGTTGACGCCAAGAGCGGCCAGACGCTGCGTATTAAGCTCGGCAGCAGCGCCGGTCTGGCGAAAGATAAAGAGACGCTGTGGTGGCTGAATCTGCTGGAAATTCCGCCGGTGGTGGCTGATCAGAAAAATGAAGGCCAGAACGTGCTGCAGCTGGCGATCCGTTCCCGCTTTAAATTTATTTATCGTCCTGCCGGGCTGGGCAACCGCGATGCGGCGGCCGAGAAGCTGACCCTGACCGCCAGCGGCAGCAGTCTCGCCATCAACAACCCGACGCCGTTCTACATTACCGTCAGCCGTATTTCCCGCGACGGCGGTAAAGCCCTGAACAGCAAAACTGTGATGCTGGCGCCGCAGTCCAGCCAGACGGTGGCGCTCTCCTCCGCCGTCAACCGCGGCGAAACCCTGACCGTTAACAACATTAATGACTATGGCGCCGATGTCGCAGTGAAAGTGGCCGTTAAATAAGGGAAAAGCTAATGAAGCAGAGGTCATTCTGCCCGGGAAGATTAAGCACCGCGATCGCCATCGCGCTGTGCTGCTTTCCGCCATTTTCCAGCGGACAGGAAAACCCGGGAACGGTATATCAATTTAACGACGGCTTTATTGTCGGCAGTCGCGAAAAGGTCGACCTGTCACGCTTCTCGACCAGCGCGATTACCGAAGGCACTTACTCCCTTGACGTCTACACCAACGACGAATGGAAAGGGCGCTACGATCTGCGCATCGCGCGCGACAAAGACGGTAACCTTGGGGTCTGCTACACCAAAGCGATGCTGACCCAGTACGGCATCGCGGCGGAAAAGCTCAACCCGCAGCTGAGCGAACAGGAAGGCTATTGCGGTAGCCTCAAATCCTGGCGCAACGAAGACAACGTCAAAGACAACCTGGTCCAGTCCTCCCTGCGGTTGAACATTTCAGTGCCGCAGATTTATGAAGATCAACGCCTGAAAAACTATGTCAGCCCGGAGTTCTGGGACAAAGGCATTACCGCGCTTAATCTTGGCTGGATGGCCAACGCCTGGAACAGCCACACCTCTTCGGTCGGCGGGTCGGATAACAGCAGCGCCTACCTTGGCGTCAACGCCGGTCTGTCGTGGGACGGCTGGCTGCTGAAGCATATCGGTAACCTGAACTGGCAGCAGCAGCAGGGTAAAGCGCACTGGAACAGCAACCAGACCTATCTCCAGCGGCCGATCCCGCAGATCAACTCCATCGTCAGCGGGGGGCAGATCTTTACCAATGGCGAATTTTTCGACACCATCGGTCTGCGTGGGGTCAACCTCGCCACTGATGACAATATGTTCCCGGACGGCATGCGCTCCTATGCCCCGGAAATTCGCGGCGTGGCGCAGAGCAACGCCCTCGTCACCGTGCGTCAGGGTAGCAACATTATCTATCAGACCACCGTTCCGCCGGGGCCGTTTACCCTGCAGGATGTCTATCCATCCGGCTATGGCAGCGATCTTGAAGTCTCGGTAAAAGAGGCGGATGGCTCGGTGGAAGTGTTCAGCGTGCCTTACGCCTCCGTTGCTCAGCTGCTGCGTCCGGGCATGACCCGCTACGCGCTCTCCGCCGGTAAAGTGGACGACAGCGGGCTACGCAACAAGCCGATGCTCTATCAGGCGACCTGGCAGTATGGGATCAATAACCTGCTGACCGGCTACACCGGGGTCACCGGCTTTGACGACTATCAGGCCTTCCTGGTGGGCACCGGGATGAACACCGGGATCGGCGCGCTCTCTTTTGACGTCACCCATTCGCGGCTGAAGAGCGATACCCATGATGACTCGGGGCAGAGCTATCGCGCCACCTTTAACCGCATGTTCACCGATACCCAGACCAGCATCGTGCTGGCGGCGTATCGCTACTCGACGAAAGGTTATTACAACCTCAACGATGCGCTGTACGCCGTCGATCAGGAAAAAAACAGCCGCAGCAACTATACGCTGTGGCGGCAAAAAAATGGCATGACCTTCACGGTGAACCAGAACCTCCCGGAAGGCTGGGGCGGGTTTTATCTCAGCGGTCGTATTTCCGATTACTGGAACCGCTCCGGGACCGAGAAGCAGTATCAGGTCAGCTACAACAATTCGTTTGGTCGTCTCTCCTGGTCGGCGAGCGCCCAGCGCGTCTATACCCCGGACAGCTCCGGCCATCGCCGCGACGATCGCATTTCACTCAACTTCAGCTACCCGCTGTGGTTTGGCGATAACCGCACCGCCAACCTGACGTCGAACACCTCGTTCAACAACTCGCGCTTTGCCAGCTCGCAGATTGGTATCAACGGCTCGCTGGACAGTGAAAACAACCTTAACTACGGCGTGTCGACCACCACCGCCACCGGCGGTCAGCACGATGTGGCGCTCAACGGCAGCTACCGTACGCCATGGACCACCCTCAACGGCAGCTACAGCCAGGGCGAAGGGTATCGTCAGAGCGGCATTGGCGCCAGCGGGACGATGATCGCCCACAGCGGCGGCGTGGTGCTCTCGCCGGAAAGCGGCTCGACGATGGCGCTGATTGAAGCCAAAGACGCGGCCGGCGCCATGCTCCCGGGATCGCCGGGCACCCGCGTGGACAGCAACGGTTACGCCATCCTGCCGTATCTGCGCCCGTACCGGATCAACGCCGTCGAGATCGACCCGAAAGGCAGCCATGACGACGTGGCCTTCGATCGCACCGTGGCGCAGGTTGTGCCGTGGGAAGGCAGCGTGGTTAAGGTGGCGTTCGGCACCACGGTGCAGAACAACCTCACCCTGCAGGCGCGCCAGGCGAACCATGAGCCGCTGCCGTTCGCGGCGAGTATTTTCTCCCCCGACGGCAAGGAGATCGGCGTCGTCGGTCAGGGCAGCATGATGTTCATCAGCGATGCGAACGCCAAACGCGCGATTGTGAAGTGGAGCGGCGGGCAGTGTTCGGTGGATCTGGGACAGCAAACAACAAAGGATAGCGTATGTCGCTGAGGAAATTACTGACGCTTTTTATCGTCTTAATGGCGCTGGGCACCACCTCGTCCTGGGCCGTCTGTACGCGTCTCTCTTCGCCAACGGTGATGCTGGACATGGTGGTGGGCAGGGTGGTGGTGCCCCCGGATCTGCCGGTGGGCTCGGTGATCCTCACCCGCGACTGGACGATGAGCGCCCCGGGCGGGGCGAGCTATCGCTGTACCTCCGGCACCAACCGCTTCGCGGCGAAGATCGTCTCGCCAGGGGCCACCGATCTTGGGAATAAAATTTATTCCACCAACGTGCCGGGGATTGGTATGCGTTTCAGCCGCGGCGGCGCGACGGTGAATATCGTCTATCCCGACGTCTATTCGTCCCGGGTGTATAACACCACCAACTATTCCCTTGAAGGGTCACGTTTTACGCTGGAGATTATCAAAACCGCGGCAACCACCGGCAGCGGCACCCTCGCGGCGGGAAAATACACCTCCTATGACTGGGAGAGCGGCGGCAACCCGATCCTCGAAACCTATCTGAGCGCCAATGCGATCACCGTGGTCTCGCCCTCCTGTTCGGTACTGAGCGGGAAAAATATGAATGTTGATGTGGGCGCCATCAGACGCACTGACCTGAAAGGGGTGGGCACCACCGCGGGCGGGAAGGATTTTAATATCGATCTGCAGTGCAGCGGCGGCCTGAGTGAAACGGGATATGCCAACATCAGCACCTCTTTTTCCGGCACCCTGGCGACCAGTACCACCGCCACTATGGGCGCCTTGCTGAATGAAAAGGCCGGCAGCGGGATGGCGAAAGGCGTCGGCATCCAGGTGCTGAAGGATGGATCCCCGCTGCAGTTTAATAAGAAATATACCGTTGGCCGCTTGAATAATCAGGAGACTCGCTACATCACCATCCCGCTGCACGCGCGCTTTTATCAGTATGGCCCGACGACCAGCACCGGCGAGGTGGAGTCGCATATGATCTTTAACCTGACGTACGATTAATACGGGAGGGGGAATGAAGGGATTGCCGAAACATACTATCGCGTGGCTGCTGCTCTGCGGCAGCCTCGCTGCCCCCTCGGCGTGGGGTTTCGAGACCAATTATGATCGCGGACGGGTCGATTTTGCCGGGCGGGTGACGGATATTTCCTGCAGCGTCGCGCTCAATGGCGGCCAGCATGCCGGCAGCGGCAACGTCTGGCTGGCGCCGGTCAGCCTGGCGGAAGTGCACGATCGCGGGGCCGGCGCGTTTATGAAGCCGCAGCCTTTTACCCTGGCGCTGTCAAATTGCCAGCTGCGTCATGACGGCGGCGCCGCCTCGCAGGACGAGGTGCGGCGGGTCAGCGTTCGCTGGGTCGACGGTTTTTTACTGACGGCGGTCGGCAATGAGAACGCGGGCTATCTGGCCAATACCTTGCCAGACGGAGCGCAGAATATTTATCTGGCGCTGTCGACCAATGATAATAATACGCTGGATAAGAGTAATAAAATTGTCCCTGCGGACCCGCAGCAAAATCAGGTGCATTTGCAGGAAAGCGCGGTCAGCGGCGGTCTGTTCACCTATTATGTGGGCTACGTTTCGCCGACGCCGAAAAGCGCCACCAGCGGGCCAATTACCAGCTGGGCAACGTGGGAATTAGTTTATAATTAAGCGAGACGAAAAAGCCGGGCAAGCCCGGCTTTTTTATATGACAATATCGTCGGCAACCAGCTGTTCAATGCTGACTTCCTGCCAGTAATGCCCCTGAATAGCAAACCACTCCATACCCTGCAGCCATTTTTTATGGGCTTCGCTTTCCACGCCTTCAATAATCACGTTGTGATGATTGCGGGATAAAAAGGTGACCAGCGCATCCATCAGCTGACGGCCGGACTCTTTGCGCATCAGATGCCAGAAAAAATCTTTATCAATTTTGACATAGTCAAAATGATAACCGCTGATGGCGTTTATCCCCGCGTAGCCAGAGCCGAAGTCGTCGAGCCACAGCGAGGTATCCTGCGGGCTTTGCCAGGCGGCGAGGGAATTATTCAGAAGCTTCTCGGCGTTTTCGGTTACTTCAAAATGGACGCAGGTCAGGGCGGCAATTTTCTCTTTTATTTCCTTCTGGCGTAGCAGATTCAGGATATGGTCATCGACGTTAATGGTGGCGGAAATATGGTTACGTAAAAACCATGCTTTATGCTGTTCAATCAACGCCAGTTGCTCGAGAAAAATACGTTCACGAACCGCCGCGGTGGCATGGCGGAAAAAATATTCTGGCGAAACGGGAAGATTATCGAAGCGGCTTAAGCATTCAACTGCGACTAAGGTACCTTGTGGGGAAAACATTTTCTGAAAGACGTAGCGTACAGCGATATCATTACGAGATAAAATGTTGTCTTCGAATATTTTAGTGTTCATTATCCCTCTTCACGAGGTTAGTCAGACAATAAGCAGAGGATAGTCTAATTATAGGCTACCTGATGGTTAATGGGAATGGCAGGAAATGTAAATCAACAGCGAATAAGTACGCTTTATCCGCTATTGATTTACCGCTGTAAAATTTAACATTGATGAAGGGCGGCAATACGCTGGTTCATCGTGCGGGAATTATCAATGCCCAGCTTTTGCATGATATGGATACGATGGCTGTGGACCGTTTTATGGGCAATGCCGAGCAGGGCGGCAATACGCTTATTATTATTGTTGGCAATCAGCAGTTCGAGGATCTGGCACTCCCGCGGCGACAGCTGTTTGCGCAATCGTCGCGGCGGCGGTTCGCTGGCGCCCTTCGCGCGCTGGATAATGGAAGTAAACATAGATAGCGGTGAGTTTTCGCTAATAATCATGGCATTATCGACAGTTATCAACTCTCGGCATAGCCCGGCAATGTCGCTTTTTACCATCAGCACCGGCTGCTGGCAGCGCTGCAGGGAAAGGCGGAGCGCATTCAGCAGATCAAGGATTCTGATGGCAGAAATATCCTTATTAATTAAATTGAAAATAACCGTTTGGGCCACAGGCAGATGTTTTCTCTGGATAACATCGTCATAGCCAAAACGGGTGGCATTTTCATGACTATCAATAAGGTAGTGATAGATTGAGTGACCAATGAGATTATCATTGGTGTACAGCAATATACTTTCCAAGGGTATCAGATTCTCTTTTTGCGCTTGGCTTCTAAGATCAGGTCCAGCAGAATCTTCTCTATTCTGCGCTGGTCGTCGAGATGACGGAACTTAAACTGGCAGGATATCTGATAGTAGCTTTCGTTCTCTTCATTGGGATTGTCGAGGGTGATAATAATGACATTTTTTACCACCAGGTCGATGGTGATCTCGCCATATTCCGCCAGCATCAGTACGGCATTTTTCAGCAATGCGTTATGACTGAGAAATTTCAGGTTCGGCGTTTTGGTCATCAGCGCGCAACCGCCGTCCGAAATGTCTTTGATGTCGAAAAGATAGTTTTCGCCATTTTTATGGCGCCCGCGGCAATAAAAGTCATGCTCATGGCGTAAACGAAAGCGGGGATCGCGGCGACGCTGCACGACCTGCAGGCATTCAGGCAAGGAAAAGGCGTAGCGGATACCTTTATCGACACCGCTATTGTCATGTTTTGTCAGGGCTGCATTAAACTCTATTTTCCCTGAATCGCTATGCAGTAGAAAACGAATTTTATGACCCGGTGGGATTTTGCGATGGGTCTGAATATGGAACTCGGCAAAGTCCACGCGCGTCAGTTGGGTTATGATACTGGTGTTGTTAAAAAATATTTCAATTTCAGTACGTTTGCGCAACTCCTCTCTGAAAATAGCAATAATTTCATACTTACTGGTCTTTATCGTTCCCTCTGTCATAGGCTTCCCTTGTAAATAGTTGTCGTGAGGCGTTTGATTTTTCTTATAGCAATAGCAACATTCTGATTGGGTTAATCAGATGTTTTTATGAGCGTTTGATGTTATTGACTATCTTTGCAGCCAGATTGATATGTATAAACTTGGAATTCGATATTGTGTTTCCTGTAATCAAGAGTTTCAAATTTTGGTCATGACAAAAACGACAACGGCCTCCAAGCTGGAGACCGGTTGAAGGAAAAAAACTTAAGTTTAATTAACGGGGATAATGAGAAAACGATCGTCGATCATGCCCCATTTGTAGGATCTATAGTGCCAGCAGTATTGAGGTTTTTCCAGGCAAATATTGAGGAGGGAAGTCGTTCCCTCCATTTGGCCTGAGGGGTCAGGGATGCGTGCGATTGGCGATATTATCCAGGATGCGTAGCGCATCCGCTGGCAGAACCAGCCCGGCGGCGGCAATATTTTCCGCCAGGTGCGTGCGGGATGAGGTGCCGGGGATCAGCAGAATATTGGGCGCGCGCTGGAGTAGCCAGGCGAGGGCGACCTGCATCGGCGTCGCCTCAAGCGAGGCCGCGACCTCGTTCAGCTCCTGCGCCTGCAGCGGGGTAAAACCGCCCAGCGGGAAGAAGGGGACCCAGGCGATGTGCTGGGCGGCCAGCGCATCCACCAGCGCGTCGTCGGCGCGATGGGCAATGTTATAGAGGTTTTGCACGCAGACGATAGGCGTCATTTTCTGCGCATCCGCCACCTGCTTTGCCGTCACGTTGCTAAGGCCAATATGGCGGATCAACCCTCGCGCCTTCAGCTCCAGCAGGGTGGCGAGCGGCGCCTCCAGCGACCCCTCCACCGGGCCGTGGGGGCTCAGCATACTGCGCAGGTTCACCACCTCCAGCACGTCGAGCCCCAGGTGACGCAAATTGTCCTCGACGGCCTGGGTCAGTTCAGCGGGCGACATGGCCGGCAGCCAGTTGCCTTTCTCGTCACGGCGGGCGCTGACCTTGGTGACAATGCACAGATCGTCGGGGTAGGGGTGAAGCGCTTTGCGGATCAGCTGATTGGTCACATGGGGGCCATAGAAATCCGAAGTATCGATATGGTTTACCCCAGCTTCGACGGCGGCCTGCAGCACGCGCACCGCTTCTTCAGGATCTTTCGGCGGGCCGAAGACGCCGGGGCCGGCCAGTTGCATGGCGCCGTAACCCAACCGATAGACCTGGCGATCGCCGAGCGTGCCGCGACCGGATAAGGTGACACTGGACATAGGAACTCTCCTCACGGTGGCTAAGCCGTAAGTGTAATGCGCTCACAAGGAAGGGAAGGACGAGAATGTTGTCAGAATGTGCGACAGCGGCTCAGGCAAGCCGCTGTCGCCGGAGGCGGTTTAGCCGAAGAACATCACGGAGACGCAGAGCAGGCCGACCACCAGAGTGATGGCGTTCCCCACCGAGCGATACGGCTTCAGCGCCGGGATAAGCCAGGTTGACAGCGTGGGCATGATAAACAGGATCATGGCGATAAGCGGTCCGCTGATGGCGTAGATCATTGAGATCGCATTCGGGTTGATAAAGCACACCGCAAAGGTGAAGGCGGAGACCAGCATGATCGACATCGCGCGGTTGAAGGCGCGGCTCTTGCGCACGCCCATCAGGCCCAGCGAGCTTTTGACGATTTCGCTGGCGCCTTCAATGACCCCGAAGTAGGTGCCGAGAAAGGATTTCGACATGGCGACCACGGCGACGATAATGCCGGTCACCGCCAGCCAGCCCGGCGCGCCCGGCACCATCGACAGGGCGGAGAGGATAGTCACCCCCTGATCGCGGGCGGTCTCAATATAGGTCGCCGGGATAGCCAGCAGGCAGCTGAAGACGAAAAACAGCACGCTGGCGCAGATGATGGTGTAGGCCACCTTCATGATTTTTTTGCATTTACCCATGGCCAGGTCGCCGTGTTTCTCCTGCTGGTCGATAGCAAAAGTCGAGATGATCGGCGTATGGCTAAAAGCGAAAACCATCACGGGTATGGAGATCCAGACCTGGTGGAGCGTCTGCGAGCTGAACTGCATCTGGCTGGTGAGATGTTCCGGATGCCAGTCGCGGATTAAATAGAGGGAGAGAAACAGAAAGCAGGCGATGAGCGGGAAGACCAGAAAGCCCATCACCTTGATGGTGATCTGCCGGCCCATGAGAAAGATCAGGTTAAGGACCAGCACCACGCCAAGACTCAGCAGCGCGCGTAGCGCAGGCGTCATCGGCGTGTGATGCGCCACCTGCTCGGCCAGCGAGTTGGTGATGGCCACGGCGTAGATCAGCACGACCACAAAGAAGGCGAGGAAATAGAGGCCGGTGATCAGGTTGCCAATTTTCTTACCACAGTAGTGATTGACTGCGCCGGTGATCCCGGTTCCCGGCGCGATATTGGCCGAGAGAATAAACTGGCTCAGCGCTTTGTGAGGCCAGTAGGTGAGCGGCCAGGCGACCAGCGCGGTGATGAAAAGGACGATGGCGCCAGCCGAACCCAGCTGGATCGGTAGAAATAGCGTCCCAGCGCCTACTGCAGTGCCATATAAGGCAAAACTCCATAGAGTTTCTTCTTTAGACCAAATTTTAGACATTATGCGACTTTATCAACCGTCAAACCAAAAAAAAGGAGTGCAATTTACCATATTTATGGTTCATCTGTTGCGATAGTTTTTGGTGATAAAGTCGCGGCGGATCGCGAAGGATCCG
The DNA here is from genome assembly GCF_040065795.1 of Klebsiella sp. JB_Kp004. Lineage (NCBI taxonomy): Bacteria > Pseudomonadati > Pseudomonadota > Gammaproteobacteria > Enterobacterales > Enterobacteriaceae > Klebsiella > Klebsiella sp. JB_Kp004. Next base: position 128,026 of record NZ_JBEAKW010000043.1, read on the forward strand.
CC